>JBAUMB010000292.1:0-3828 GCA_049578465.1 Anaerolineales bacterium | reverse complement strand
CCATATGAGGGTAGGCACTCTCAGGATTCAATCTAAGCAAGGTTTCCATCACGCCTTCAACCTCCTCAAGGTTGTTGTCATGACCAGTGGCTTTACGAATCAACCCTTTCGCATACGAGTAACAGTTCCTCTCAAATGCCGGGTCGGAAAAAGGCGGAACAGATTTATCGATTATTGGTTTTGGGCCGCCAATTCTGCTGACCAATCTCCTACCATTGCAAAACGATCCATTAAAATCATCCGCGAATACAGAGGATATATGCACTATAAATACGACCCAGAGGAAAAGTTTGAGCATATTAAAGAACTATCTTCCTTGATATCCCGGGCCAAAATTTGCTGGTTTTGGAAAGTGTTTTCTGGCATCGATAATCATCGCTGTATTCTCTTTTATCGAAGGATATTTGCTTGGATCGTATCGTGACACCAACAGTTTATCCACCAAATCGGCATCGCCATCCCAAATCCACGGGTTAGCACCTGCTTCAAGCAGGATTTGAACGATCTCTTTGCTGGCAGTACCTGCTCCAGCGGCAGCCACAGCAAGAATCGGAGTCTCGTAGAACTTGGCATTTACATTGGCATGAGACTTGTTGACCAACAAACGTACCGCCGCTGCATCATTTAAAAATGCTGCGCGTGCTATAGCTCTCGAGCTCTCGTTAAAATCATACGGTTTAGAACTTTGATAGGCCCGCCCAAAATCTTGCGGTTTAGGTGTGGATTTTCTGGCCTCGATAATCATGAACGCTTTTTCTTTGTACGAAGGGAATATCCTGGGATCGACCATAGGGCCCAACATCGTCATTACTAAATCCTCAGATTTACTGTCTTTAATCCAGGGATTGGCACCGGCTTTGAGCAGGATATCAACAATTTCCCTGCTCTTGGTATCGCTTGCATATGCGGGCCAGCCATTTCCCATGGCAGCGATTTCAAGTATCGGCATCTTGAAATACTTTGCATTTACATCGGCATGATACTTGTTGACTAATAAGCGCACTGCTTCCACATCATTCCCCAACACTGCATTAACAATCAAAATAATGCCGTTCTTATCAGGGATGGTTGGATCGGCGCCATGCTCCAACAGATAACTCAAAATGCTTGCAGGTTTACCCACTTTTTGATTCAGGGCAAAACTGACTATAGGGCTTCCGGTGTTGTTAACATGATTTAATCTCGCCCCATTTTCAACAAGCAATTTGACCATATCGGCATTATTTTCCGATACC
This sequence comes from Anaerolineales bacterium, assembly GCA_049578465.1. GTDB lineage: Bacteria > Chloroflexota > Anaerolineae > Anaerolineales > Villigracilaceae > Fen-1038. The sequence continues at coordinate 2,593 of JBAUMB010000292.1, read as the reverse complement.
GCATAGCCGAGGGATGTGGTTTTCGTATCCTTGGTTTCAGCGTTGACGTTTGCTCCTTTTGCGATCAACAACTTTACTAAATCCAAGTGATTGGCATATGCGGCTAGAATTAGCGCAGTGCTTGAACCAACCGGTACAACATCAACATTTTTAATCGTTCCCTTATTTAGTAATGCGATTGATGCTGATGGCTCGGTTGCTACACCCGCGTTCTCTACAAATGCATATTCTGGCGTCACACCGGTAGCGGCAGTAATTGTCTCTGGGTTGAGCGGCTTCTCCTTATCGTCCTTATACTTTCCTGGATTTTGTATTGAATTGCCCCACTTGTAGTATTCCGCCAAACCCAAGGCGGTTAAATTTGCACCCGGCCCCGATATTTTTATCGCCTGCTCTAAATACCCGATTGCTTGATCATATCGATCAGTATTGTTGACTAGAAAATTCCCGATTGAATTTAGCTTCCATGGGCCATTATCGAAATCGAGTTCTGCTGATTTGGTATATGCCTCAACCACTGCATTAACATCCATGGGAGTCTTGTTACTTAACATTCTGCCCAGCCAAAAATATAAATTCGATCTTCGAATATCATCTTTAAATGTGTCGATAGCTTTTCGATACCAACGTTCAGCCTCATCATATTGATCAGATGCTTCGGCCACACGAGCCATTGCAAACATTGCTCCAGGATCATTCCGGTCAAGAGAAATTGCCTTGTTAGCGGCGTCACGGGCGGCATTAATATTATTTAGCCCTATCAATATCTTCGCTTCCACGGCATAAGCATCAACAATGTTTGGATCCAGCTGTATTGCTTTCTTGGCTAGCAAATAGGCATCGGAATAAGTTCCATCGCCCATTCCGACCAGTCGATATTTAAGTTCTGCAAGTGCAGCGTAAGGATACCCACTCTTTGGGTTCCTTTTGACTAAATCAACAAGCATCTTATATGCTGTCTCCAGCATGTTACCTTTGCCGTTATATTTATGAATAAGGCCTGAAGCCTCATCATAAATCTTCTGGTCTTCCAAGCTGAGTTGACTGACGGAAATTGGCGGAGCCGATGAATCGATGACCTCAGCATTCACGTTCATCGCAAAGGATAACAGCCCGCAAAGACAAATAATGTGCGCCGGCTTAACCAAAATATTCATGTACCTCCTCCGCGTAATTAATTGTTACTGTTTTCGAAGTAAGTGGTCAGCGCACCATGACCAATTTTATATGGAGTTATACAACGGCTTGCTTCTGGTTGTTGCCTTCCAGGCACACACGGTCGCCCGGCTCGAGCACGGCTTCAGGCAGACGAACTGCCATATCCCAGGGCACCACCTTGTCGCGTAGCGATCTCAGCGCTGATGAGGCGCGCTCCAGCTTGCAATTGCGGCGCTGTCGTTCGTGATCCCAGATTTTTAAGGTGGGGTTGGGCATAATTATTATTTGAAGCTGGCACCTTTAGTTTTGCAAACTGATTACCAATCACGAGTAGAAGCCAATGACTCTCGTTCGGTCTCAACAAGACTCACCAATTCATGCACTGATTGCCGTAATTCCGCATGATGATCATGTGGTTTGTAAAAAAGGAAACGCAGATTCATATTTCTCTTTAGGCTCATTTCCACATCATGATGAAAAGAACTTTTAGGTGCCACCATATAGTGAGGACGGCTTCCAGGGAACGAGTAAGCATGGCGCTCCAGCATCATCTGTACATCAGGATCAGATACGCCGCACCCAATAAAAAGTAAAGTATGAGTCACAGCAAGCGCGTCCAATAAACTATAAAAAGAACTGTATTTAAATCTGGCACTAACATATTCTTCTCTAGTAAAAATCATTTCACCAGGAGTATCAACTGAACCGTGAGCTTTTAATACACAACGCTTGTCACCACGCACAACCATAGCGACGTTTGCATTTGAGTATTCTTTGACGTAAACCGTACCACTCGATTCACTTGTTGCGGTTGTAATAACGTTCTGCATCTTCAAATTCCTGTCTCGCTTCCGGCGAGAAAACCACTCGCATCAGATTTTTCCGAAAATCTCTTCTGCCGATACACCTTTAACTTTTCCTGCACGATAGGCGGCAAGTCGCTTCTCTGCTTCTTCAAGCCAAACACGGTCAATTACAGGGTCTGGTTTATCGAGGCTATGCAAAATCTGGTCAACCAGATCAAAGCGTTCTGTGGGATCGAGCTTTAATGCCTGTGCGATGATTTCCTGTTTTCCCATGACAATCTCCTTCAGTGCAAATTTCGTGTATCTTAACCCCAAAATTAATGGCGCTCATTTTTTCTCCCAAGGCGCAAAGCCGATGGGGCGCTTCCTCTTCGGCTCCAGCGGTGTCATGAGTTCGCGGATGGCTTCGAATACCACTTTGAGCTGGCTGTCGTATTTCTTTTCGAGCGCGGCCATCTCGTCAACCCGGAATCATATCCCGCTGAACAGTAAATCCAATGCGGTGATAATTTCATCGCGTTTGTTCTTCAGCGACGTGACTTTATCGCCCAACGCGCGGGCAGAGACACCAGCCAGTTCGGCGCTGGACATCACGACTGCTGCGCCCTTGATCTTGAACTGCGGATTGA
>JBAUMB010000291.1:0-30917 GCA_049578465.1 Anaerolineales bacterium | reverse complement strand
GTGCTGAAGAAATATCCCGCCAATGGGAATACAAAATCTTAATCATAAAGGAGAGAGTTTATGGGAACACTTGTTGAAGAGATTTTTTCTAGAAAAGCGGAAAGGCAAGTAAAAGCTGGCGAGATCGTATTGTTGGATGTGGATTACATTATGAGCCACGACAATACGACTCCGCTGGCGATTAAAGCCTTTCGCGAAATCGGCAAACCGATTCGTGACAAGAATCGGATTGTCCTGCATTTCGATCATGCTTACCCGGCGCCGAATGTGATGGCTGCCGAAAATCATCGCAAGATTTTGGATTTTGTTAAGGAACAGGGACTTCCGCATTTATACAAGCAGGGAGTCTGTCATCAGGTGATGATCGAGGAAGGATATGTCACGCCCGGCTCAATCGTCATCGGCGCGGACTCGCACTCGAACACTTATGGATCGATGGGCGCATTCGGCGCGGGCTTCGGCTCCACCGAAATTGCTGTGGCATGGGTCATGGGCAAATGTTGGTTCAAAGTTCCCGAGACGATTCGCATTGAATTGCATGGCGCTGCGCAGCGCGGAGTCTATTCCAAAGACGTGATGATCTATATTGCAGGTTTGCTCGGCATGGATGGCGGGACGTATCGCTCCGTTGAATTCGGCGGCGAATATATTGACAACTTGCCAGTGCATGAACGCATTGTTCTCCCGAACATGTCAACAGAGATTGGAGCGAAGTGCGGCTTGATCGCGGCGGATGATGCGACGATCAACTTTCTCGAAAGCGAGACTCCGGCTAAGGGTCCGTTTGAACGAATCATTCCGGTCAATCCGCGTTATGAGCGCGTGATCGAGATCGATGTGTCAACGATTGTTCCGCAGGTTGCTTGTCCTCCGGATGTGGATAACGCCAAGCCGTTGCAGGAAGTGGAAGGTCTCGAAGTGCACGAAGTTTACATCGGCACCTGCACCAACGCGCGTTATGAAGATATCGAAATCGTGGCGAAGATTCTTAAAGGGAAAAAAGTTGACCGATTCACGCGTGTGATCGTCACACCGGTCAGTGAGCGGATTTACAAAAAGGCTCTGCAAAACGGATTGATCGAAATTTTGATGGATGCCGGTTGCACGGTGACATCAACCGGATGCGGCGCATGTATCGGACGTCACGGCGGAATCCTCGCGGCGGGTGAGCGTGCGCTGACCACGATGAACCGCAACTTTATCGGACGTATGGGCAGCCCGCTGTCCGAGATTTATCTTGCCAGCCCGGCTACTGCCGCCGCCACCGCGTTGAATGGTCGCATTACTGATCCGCGTGGGTATTTGGAAAATCTTTAAATTTGTGTTTAATAAAACAGGAGATCGTTATGGGAAAAGCTTGGAAGTTTGGAGAGAACCTGAACACGGATGAAATCATCCCGGGTCGTTTCAACATCACCATTGATCCGCTTGAATTGGCGAAGAATGTCTTTTGCGAAATCAAACCTGAATATGCAAAGAACGTTAAACCCGGTGATGTAATTGTCGGCGGAGGGAACTTTGGTTGTGGTTCGTCGCGCGAACATGCGCCGATTGCCATCAAAGGCTCACAAGCCAAGTGTGTGATCGCTCCTTCGTATGCGCGCATCTTTTTTCGTAACGCCATCAACATTGGTCTGCCAATTCTGGAATGTCCCGAAGCGGTAAGCGACATCGAAGAAGGAAATGATGTGGATGTGGATTTGTCCACGGGTCGCATCACGAACATTACGAAAGATCATGTTTATCAAGCGCGCCCACTACCGGATTTTGTTTTGAAGATCGCGGATGCGGGTGGCATTGTGAATTTCTTGAAGGATCACGATATTCAGGAATTGATGTCATGACGCGATATAAAATTTGTCTTTTGCCTGGCGATGGCATTGGTCCAGAAATGATTGACTGTGCTGTCCAAATCTTACGCGCTCTGCCGCTTGAATGGGATTTCATCGAAGGTGGCATCGGCTATGCTGAATATCAGCGCGGTGGTTCACCTCTGCCGGAAGCAACTCTGCAAAAGATTCGCAACGCTGACGCGACTTTATTCGGCGCAGTGACCACGCCGCCCAATATTCCAAATTATTTTTCACCCGTTGTCCGGATGCGGCAATCATTGGATTTGTATGCGAATCTCCGACCGATACGATCTATTCCGCATTCATCATCGCGTCCCGGCATTGACTTTATGATTGTGCGTGAGAACACTGAGGGGCTTTACTCTGGCATCGAGCGGCTAGAAGATAATGGCAACCGCGCGATCACCGAACGCGTCATCACGCGACGCGGCTCGGAACGAATTGTTCGCAAAGCCTTCGAGCTCGCACATCAAACTGGACGCAAAACCGTTCACGTAATTCACAAAGCCAATGTGCTTCGTCAATCTGACGGTTTGTTTCGTTCGGTTGCGATTGAAGTGGCAGAGGATTATCCCGAAATAACTTTGATGGAAATGCTTGTGGATACTTGTGCGATGGAACTCGTGCGTGCGCCGGAACAATTTGAAGTCATTGTTACAACGAATTTGTTTGGTGACATCTTGAGTGATGAAGCTTGTATGTTCGTTGGCGGATTGGGCGTTGCGGCTTCGGGAAACATCGGTACGGATGCCGCGGTGTTTGAGCCGGTTCACGGCAGCGCGCCGAATTTGGTCGGCACTGGAAAAGCGAATCCTACTGCGACGATTCTCGCCTCGGCTATGATGTTGGATTATCTCGGCGAATCAAATCACGCGAATTCACTTCGGCAAGTCGTTGAGACTTGCATTGAATCGAGAAAGTCCACATCTGACTTGGGCGGCGAATTAACGACAAATCAAATGACTGATGCAATTCTTGCCGCTCTCGAATTAAATCTCGAAAGGAAATAATTTATGACTCGTCTCGGATTTCTGATGACGCGTTTGCGTCCCGAAGAAAAGCTTTTGCTTGAAGAATTGGATCATCGTCCTAACGTCGAAGTTGTTCGCATTCTCGATGGCGAACATTTCTTTGATATTTCCAAATTGCCACAACAAGTTGATCTTGTCTTTGAACGTTCAATCTCTTATTCGCGCGGACTGTATATCTCGCGCATCTTTGAAGCGCACGATGTTCCGGTAGTGAATCCATCTGTGCTTGCCGAACGGTGCGGCGATAAATATGTCACCAGCCAAATTTTGGTCAAGAATAATATTCCGACTCCGCGCGTGCTAATGGCTTTTGATGAACCATCCGCGTTGGCTGCGGTAGAGACAGTGGGTTATCCATGTGTGTTGAAACCTGTTGTCGGTTCGTGGGGACGTTTGCTTGCTTTGGTCGAGAATCGATCCGATGCGGAAGCGTTCATCGAGCATAAAGCCGCGCTGGGAATTAATCATCAAGTCTTTTACATTCAAGAATATGTCAATAAACCGGGACGCGACATCCGTGCCTTTGTGATTGGCGAGGAACCGATCTGCGCGATCTATCGCACCTCAGAAAGTTGGATCACCAATACGGCGCGCGGCGGCATCGCTTCGAATTGTCCGTTAACGCAGCAACTGATTGACATTTGCCAACAAACGGCGCGCGCGATCGGATGCGGGATGCTGGCGATTGATGTTTTTGAAACCGCTGACGGCTTGGTTGTGAACGAAGTGAATCACACTATGGAATTTCGCAACAGCATTACCACCACCGGCGTCAACATTCCGTCGCTGATGGTAGATTATGTTTTATCGCAAGCCCATGCGTAATTGAATTGAGGAGATTTCAAGATGGCCGTATGAAAACGGATTGAAAATTTGGGCTTGGACGAATCGAGAGATTCGGCATTGACACATCTTGGATTGGTAGTAGAATACCGCCCAATATGTTTAGTCTGTTTGCGTTGCCGCGTTCCCGTCGTCCGATGCCCGCTTCTCTTCGAGAAGATTGGGACCGTTTGGTTTGGATGATGGAGCGATAGCACAATCGCAGAAACATCATAGTGGTTAACCAAAACAGCCCTCCTTCTCGGAGGGCTGTTTTTATTTTCATCTCAAAAGGAGAATCATGAAAGACAAACCGAAATCGCAAGTCAAGAAAGTGGTGCTCGCTTATTCAGGCGGACTCGATACATCGGTCATTGTGCCGTGGCTGAAGGAAAATTATGGATGCGAAGTTGTTTGTTTTTGCGCGGACATCGGTCAGGGCGATGAAGATTTGCGCGGTCTCGAACAGAAAGCTTTAAACAGCGGCGCCAGCCAATGCATTATCCATGACATGAAAGAAGAGTTCGCTGCGAATTATCTCTTCCCAATGCTCAAAGCGGGCGCGGTCTATGAGCATAAGTATTTGTTGGGTACTTCGGTCGCTCGTCCACTGATCGCTAAACATCTTGTGGATGTGGCACACGAAGTCGGCGCGGACGCGGTGGCGCATGGCGCGACCGGCAAAGGCAATGATCAAGTTCGTTTTGAACTGACCGTCATGGCGCTTGATCCTCGACTCAAGATTATCGCTCCGTGGCGCGAATGGGAAATCCGCTCACGCGAAGATGCGATTGCTTATGCCGCGAAACACAAAGTGCCTGTGACCGCCACGATCAAATCCATTTACAGCCGCGATTCAAATTTATGGCATCTATCGCATGAAGGCGGCTTGCTTGAAGATCCATGGAATGAACCGGAAGAATCGATGTATCAGATCAGCACTTCACCGGAGAACGCGCCCGACGAACCGCAATATGTCGAGATCGAATTCGAAAGCGGCACACCCGTCGCAGTTAACGGCGAAAAACTTTCTGCTGCAAAAATTGTCGAGCGACTCAATGCCGTTGGCGGCGCGCACGGAATCGGACGCGTGGACCTCGTTGAGAATCGACTTGTTGGCATGAAGTCGCATGGAGTCTATGAAACGCCGGGCGGAACGATTCTGCTCTATGCTCATCGTGAACTTGAATCGCTTATCTTGGATCGCGAGACGATGCACTTCAAAGAGATGGTCGCGGTCAAATATGCCGAACTCGCTTACAACGGCTTATGGTTCACGCCTTTGCGCGAAGCAATTGACGCGTTCGTCAATGCCACGCAAGGTCCGGTCACCGGTACGATACGGCTTAAACTTTATAAGGGGAACATTATTTCTGCAGGACGAAAATCGAAATTCAGTTTGTATCGCGAAGATTTCGCGACCTTCGGCGAGGAGGATGTTTACGATCAGAGTCACGCTGAAGGATTTATTCGCTTATTCGGCTTGTCGTTGAAAGTCCGCGCCTTGAATGGATTGCCCGTCTCAGGACTCGATATGCCCGAGCCTGATTATTCGCGCTTCAAGAGAGATTAGCATGACGACTTTGTGGGGCGGACGCTTCGCTCAAAAACTCGACGCCACGGCTTGGGACTTAAACTCCTCGTTGTCTGTTGACAAGCGCATGGCAATTCAAGATGTGGATGGAAGCCTCGCGTGGGCGGATGCTTTGCATTCAGCAAAGATTCTTTCGGATGAAGAACACGCTCAGATCGCCCTCGGGCTGGCTACCGTTAAAGAAGAATTCACTAATGGAAAATTTTCCTTTGCCGAGTCTGACGAAGACATCCACACTGCAGTCGAGCGTCGCCTCACTGAGTTGATTGGCGCAACGGCAGGTAAATTGCATACGGGTCGAAGTCGCAACGATCAGGTTGCAACCGATTTTAGATTATGGATGCTTCAAACCATTCCTACTTTGGATGTGGCGCTAAAAGATTTGCAATCTGCATTGATCGAGCAATCAGTAAGCGCGGGTGAAACTCTGATGCCCGGTTACACTCACTTGCAACGCGCGCAACCTGTTTTATTAGCGCATTGGTGGCTGAGTCATTTCTGGCCCGTTCAACGCGATCGCGAACGACTCGTTGATTTAACAAAACGTGGTTCTATTCTGCCGCTGGGTTCAGGCGCGTTGGCGGGAACGCCTGTTCCAGTTGATCGCGTTGCATTAGCTGAATCACTTGGCTTTGCGGATGTTTCTCAAAATAGTATGGACGCTGTTTCAGATCGCGACTTTGCCTCCGAATATTTATTCTGTTCCACGATGATAGGAATTCATTTGAGTAAACTTTCCGAGCAAGTTGTTTTATATACCAGTGCCGAGTTTGGATTCTTCGAATTGTCTGATTCATTTTCGACCGGTTCGAGTCTCATGCCGCAGAAAAAGAATCCCGATGTGTTTGAACTCACGCGTGGCAAGGCTGGCACGTTGATCGGTTTGTTCACGGGATTGCTTGCAACGTTAAAAGGTTTGCCGTCCACGTACGATAAAGATTTGCAGGAAGATAAACAACCTGTCTTTCAAGCTACGGATATTTTGTTTGCAATTCTGCCCGTCATCGCGGGTGCATTGCGGACGATTACTGTCAAGCCTGAACGAATGCGCGCCGCGATTGATTCTTTCATGATGGCAACTGACTTGGCGGATTATCTCGTCAGCAAAGGAATTCCGTTTCGCGAGACGCATGCAATGGCGGGAAAAGCTGTCCGTGCCGCGACGGAGAAAAGAATCGAATTGGATGAATTGCCGCTCGAAGTGTATCAAACTCTAAGCCCCGCGTTTGAAGCGGATGTATATCAAGTTTTCGATCCAATGAAATCTGTCGAAAAAAGAAATGTGATTGGTGGAACAAGTCCCCAATCAGTGAAAAAACAAATTCAATTGGCAAAATCAAAAGTCAAAGGAGAATAAAAATGTCTACTGTTACTTGTCCCGAATGCGCCGCGGAGGTTACGCTCGAAGCTGGAACCGAAGTTGGCGAGATCATCGTCTGCCCCGATTGCGGCGTGGATTTGGAAGTGACCGCGCTCGATCCTGCCGCGGTGCAACTCGCGCCGATGGAACAAGAAGATTGGGGCGAATAATTCTCGAGAAGAATATGCAAAGAAGATTAAAGATTGGCGTCCTGTGTTCGCGTATACGCGTGGAAGAGAAATGGATATTTGGCGCGCTTGAAAAACGCGGCATTGATTTTGATCGCCTCGATGATCGCATGATCAGTTTTGATCTTGATGACGAATCGTCATGGCATCAATATGATGCGGTGTTGGAGCGCAGCATTAGTTATACAAGCGGACTCTATGCATTGCGAATCCTGAATGCATTCGGTGTTCCGACCGTGAATACTGTTGCAGTGGCTGAAGCATGTGGAGATAAATTGACAACGAGCACATTGCTTATGAAAGCGAATCTGCCGCAGCCGCATAATGTAGTAGCGTTCACACCGGAGTCGGCGTTGGATGCGTTGGAGAAGCTTGGCTATCCGGCAGTGGTCAAACCGGTGGTTGGTTCGTGGGGACGATTGCTGGCAAAGATCAATGACCGCGACGCGGCTGAGGCAATCTTTGAACACAAAGCTACGCTTGGTTCGACTCAGCACCAGGTTTTTTATATTCAGGAATACATCGAGAAGCCCGGACGCGATATTCGCGCGGTGGTGATTGGCGAGCGCGTATTGACGGCGATGTATCGCACGTCGCCGCATTGGATCACGAATACAGCGCGCGGCGGTGAAGGTGAGTTATGTCCGGTCACGCCTGAGATCGAAGACCTGTGTTTGAAAGCTGCGCAAGCTGTCGGCGGTGGCGTACTGGCGATTGATTTAATTGAACATCCGCAGCGCGGATTTCTGATCAATGAGGTTAATCACACCATGGAATTTCATACACTTCAACCACTGAGCGGAATTGACATCGCTGGTGAGATCGTGGAATACGCCGTCAATGTTGCGAGTCGGGAGGTCGTTCAATGACAACTGTATCCATTGTCGGCGGTTCCGGTTATGGCGGCGGCGAGGCGCTGCGACTTTTGCTTGATCATCCGAGCGTGGAAGTCAAGCAAGTTACTTCGCGCTCGCACATGGGCGAGTTTGTTTATCAGACGCATCCCAATCTGCGAAAGCGAACGCAGCTTAAGTTCAGCGATCCGTCGCAACTTGAATCTGTTGATGTGCTTTTCCTTGCCCAACCGCACGGACAAGCACAACACGAAATTGAGCGTTATGCAAAACTGGCGACGAAAATTGTTGACCTTGCCGCAGACTTCCGTCTGCGCGACGCGGCGGTTTACGAAAAATGGTATGGTGAGAAACATACCGCGCCTGAATGGCTCAGCAAATTTGTTTATGGTTTGCCTGAACTCCATCGAGCTGAACTTGCCGCCGCAGATTATGTCAGCGGGGTGGGATGCAATGCCACTGCAAGTAATCTTGCATTGCTTCCGCTCATCAAAGCAGATTTGATTGATAAGGACGCATCCATCATCATCGAAATAAAAGTTGGATCATCCGAAGGAGGCGCGGAAGGAAACCCCGCTTCACACCACCCCGAACGAGCTTCCGTCATTAGAACCTTTTCTCCGTTTGGGCATCGTCACACAGCCGAAGTGATTCAAGAAATGGGTGTGACCAATGTCTCGCTCACGATGACTTCCGTGGATTTAGTGCGCGGCGTGCTGGCGACTGCACACGCAAAAATCAAAGCTGGTGTGACGACAAAAGATTTATGGAAAGCGTATCGCACAGCGGCAAATGAAAATCCATTTATTCGCGTTGTCAAAGAACAACGCGGAATCTATCGCGTTCCCGAACCAAAAATATTAGCTGGCTCCAATTATGCCGATCTCGGATTCGACCTCGATGAAAGCAATGGTCACGTTGTTTCGATGTGTGCGATTGATAATCTGATGAAGGGCGCGGCAGGTTCAGCGGTGCAATGTATGAATTTGATGATGAGCTGGGACGAAACTTTAGGCTTGAAGTTTGCTGGGTTGCATCCGATTTAGGAAGAGATAAAAAACTTTGGACATGATTAGACGGATGTTACGGACGAACATGGATTTATATTTTCAACCGCGAAGAACGCGAAGTGTAAAAAGCTTTATCCGTGTTTATCCGTTGATCTGTGAAATCCGTGTACTAAATAATTTTGGAGAATAGATGACTCAATCAATCATTGTTGTCAAACTCGGTGGCACGGACGGCGTGGACTTTTCCGCGATATGCAAAGATGCCGCAGAATTATTGAAGCAGAACATGCAACTTGTCCTGGTGCACGGCGGTTCGGCGGAAGCCAATTCGCTGGGTGAAGCCTTGGGCGCGCCGCCGAAATTTATTACCTCGCCATCGGGGTACACTTCGCGCTACACGGACCGCAAGACACTTGAAATTTTTGCAATGGCGGTTAACGGAAAGATTAATACTTTGTTGGTCGAGCAATTGCAGATGCTCGGAATCAACGCGCTGGGTTTAAGTGGCTTAGATGGAAAGTTAATGCAAGCCACGCGCAAAGATTCCATTCAAAGCATCGAAAATGGGAAACGCAAAATCATTCGCGATGATTACACAGGGAAGATCGATTGTGTCAATACGGAATTGCTGCAAACTCTGCTTGCGGGCGGATATTTGCCGGTCATTGCGCCGATGGCGGTTAGCGAAAAGGGTGAAGCCTTAAATGTAGATGGAGATCGCGCTGCGGCGATGGTCGCATCTGCATTGAAGGCAGACACGCTGATCTTACTAACAGCAGTATCTGGCTTGATGAAAAATTTTCCAGACGAGTCAACGGTGATTCCAAATTTGTCACAGAGTCAATTATCCGACGCGCTCGAAGCCGCGCAAGGTCGGATGAAGAAAAAAGTTTTGGGCGCGGAAGAAGCGCTCAAGGGCGGCGTGAAGCGGGTCATCATCGCTGATGGTCGAATCGAAAATCCAATCTCACATGCTTTAGAAGGAAAAGGAACAGTCATCCAATGAACACACAGGAAATTATTGATATCGAAAACAAACACACTTCGGGCACGTATGCCAAACAGCCGCTGGTTATCGTGCGCGGACAAGGCGCTTTGCTGTTCGATGCGGACGGCGTGGAATATCTCGATTGCTCGTCAGGACACGGCGTCGCCAATCTCGGTCACGCGCATCCGAAAGTGGCGGAGGCGATTTACAAACAAGCCTCCACGCTGATCACTTTATTTGAAACTTTTCCCAACGACAAGCGCGCCGAGCTAATGCAGAAAATTACTTCGCTGGTAGATGGATTGGATCGGGTCTTTCTTTGCAACTCAGGAACCGAGGCCGTGGAAGCCGCATTGAAATTTTCCCGCATCTCTACCGGACGAAAGAATGTAGTCGCCGCTATGCGGGCTTTCCATGGCCGGACGTTTGGTTCACTCTCCGCGACTTTTAACAAAAAATATCGCGACGGATTCGAACCGCTTGTGCCGGGATTCAGTCATGTGGCTTATAACAATATTGAAGCATTGGACAATGCCGTGTCGGATGAAACAGCGGCTGTGATTTTGGAAATAGTCCAAGGCGAAGGCGGCGTCTATCCGGCGAGCGCGGGATATGTTCAAGCCGCGCGTCGAATTTGTGATGAGCGCGGTGCGCTCTTCATTGTGGATGAAATCCAGACCGGCTTTGGTCGCACAGGAAAAATGTTTGCTGTTCAACATTTTGGAGTCACGCCTGATGTGCTGACGTGCGCCAAGTCATTGGCGGGCGGTGTGCCAATGGGTGCGGTGTTGATTGGACATAACGTGAAGAACTTAACACCTGGTGTCCACGGTTCGACTTTTGGTGGAAATCCATTGGCATGCGCCGCGGCAGTTGCGGCATTGACGGCAATCGAGGAAGAAGATTTAGCGGGTCAAGCCGCAGCGAAGGGCAAATACTTGATGGATAAGTTGAAACAAATCCAATCGCCGAATATTCGCGAAGTGCGCGGCATGGGTTTGATGGTCGGCATCGAGATGAAACAAAAAGTCGTGCCATACATCCGGGAATTACAGGATCTACACATCATTGCCCTGAACGCAGGCATGACCGTAGTCCGCTTGTTGCCTCCACTTGTGATTACCTACGAGCAGATTGATCATTTGGTGGATGTGTTGTCTGAAGTTTTGACGAAAAATTTAACGAGTGAAGAAAATTAGCAATCGCTGACATGGACTTTTTAACGTTAACTGGCTTGGTCTCGCAATATAGTCCATCGGGTCATGAGCGCGGCGCAGTCGAATGGCTTGTGGCACGGATGAAAGCTCTTGGATATTCCAACGCATTTATTGATGATGCCGGCAATGCAATTGGAATCATAGGAAATGGTTCCAGACAAATTGTATTGCTTGGTCACATTGATACTGTGCCCGGAGAAATTAACGTTCATGATGATAATGGAGTTCTTTATGGACGCGGCTCAGTGGATGCAAAAGGACCGCTGGCATGTTTCACAGATGCAGTTGTACAAGTCGGTGCGGTGGATGGATGGCAATTCATCGTTATCGGCGCGGTGGAAGAGGAACGAAATTCAGAAGGCGCGCGCTTTGCGGTGGATCAATACAAGCCGGACTTTGCCATTATCGGTGAACCGAATCGCTGGGATCGAGTCGCGTTGGGATATAAAGGCAGCGCGTGGGCAAATGTAACGATCAAGCGCGAGCAGATGCATACGGCGAGTGGCGAAGAGACGGCTTGCGAATCTGCGATTGGTTTATGGTCGAGGATTAAAGAGTATGCGGATTCGTTCAATCAGGATAAGCAAAAAGCATCAGATAAATTATTACTGACATTGCGTGGCATGGATTCTGATTCAAATGATTTTGAGCAGTGGGCGCGATTAAGAGTCGGTGTGCGATTGCCTGTGGATGTTTCGCCGAAAGATTGGTATGCAAAATTAAATGAGATTGCAGACGGAGTAATTATTGAGCCGACGGGATTCGCTGTCCCGGCATGGGAGTGCGAGAAAAATACTCCGCTGGTACGCGCTTTCTTAAACGGAATCCGCTTGCAGGGCGGAGAGCCGCGCTTCGTTTATAAAACGGGAACCGCCGATTTGAACATCGTCGCGCCTGCTTGGAAATGTCCAGCACTGGTGTATGGTCCTGGCGATTCTACGTTAGATCACACGCCGAATGAGCACATTAAATTGGAAGAATATTTAAAAGCAGTGGACGTTTTATCCCAGTCGCTCAAGAAATTGACAAATTAGAGATTGATGCAAGACGGAAAATCAAACTCTGATTCGATAACCTACACCCGGCTCCGTCAGCAGATAATGTGGTTGAGAAGGATCCGGTTCGATTTTGCGGCGAAGGTTGCTGATGTTGACCCGTAGAATGTGCATCTCATTTTCATAAGCAGTGCCCCATATCGTGCGGAGAAGCTGGCGATGGGTTAGCACCTTGCCTGCATTTTTTACAAGCGTCCGCAATAAATCATATTCAGTTGGAGTGAGCGTGACAAGCTCGTTGTTAATCTTAACTTCGCGACGAGCAAAGTCCATTAATAGCCCATCGGATTCAAAGACTGGTTCGTTAGTATCTTGCGCGGTCCTGCGCAACGCCACTCGCATACGCGCCATCAATTCGCCGATGCCGAAAGGCTTGGTTAAGTAATCATCTGCTCCCGCATCCAGTGCCGCGATTTTATCGTTTTCATGTTCGCGCACCGATAAGATAATGATCGGGATGGCAGTCCATTCCCGCAGTCTGCGCGTGACTTCCACACCTTCCATATCCGGCAATCCCAGATCGAGAATCACAATATCCTGATGGCTTGTGGCGGCAACTCTCAACGCGTCTTCGCCGGAGGCAGCTTCTGTAATAGTATATCCATGTGCGCCAAGCGAGGCGCGCAAAAAGCGCCGAATGGCAGGCTCATCATCTACAACCAGAATATTTAAATCCGTGTCGCTCATCGCTATTTCATTGGCAATGCGATTGTGATAATCGTTCCGCCGCCGGGCCGATTTTCTGCGGCGATGAATCCGCCGTGCGCTTCGACGATTCCTTTGCCGATGGAAAGACCCAATCCGGTGCCGGTAATATTATCGGGCCTCTGCACTCGATAAAACTTATCGAAAATGCGCGCTAAGTCATCTCTAGGAATCCCGATGCCCCGATCTGCCACCTCGATTTCAACATAGCCGTTGGCAGAATGTGCATCAATGTCAATGGGTGAGCCAAGAGGCGAATATTTGAGAGCGTTGTCAATCACGTTAACAAGAACACGCGAGATCAAAACGAAGTCCATAGATACGAACGGTAATTCAGGTGAAATGTTTACGTTGATGGAGTGATCCTCTTTGCGCGCTTCCAATTGTTCCAATGCGGATCCGATCACATCCTGGACGTCGCACGGCTCGGCCTGAACTCGCACGGCTCCCGCTTCCAGCCGCGTCATATCGAGCAGATTGCCAACCAATCGGTTGAGACGATCCGCTTCGCCGCGGGCTGTTTCGATCAGACTGCGCCGTGTCGCATCATTGAGACTAATCGAATCTTCTGCCAAGCTGCTTAATGCGCCGGTGATCGAAACTAACGGAGTCCGCAGATCATGCGATATTGAATTCAATAATGCCGATTGAAGTTTATCGGTAATTTCCAGTATCTCTGTTTGGCGCGCTTGGTCGACAAGGCGCGCTCGTTCAATGGCGATGGCAACTTGATTCGCGAACGCGTCCAACGTTCTGCGTTGATCAGAGCTTAGATAGTGTGATGAATCAGCTGGCTTGACGCCTAAGACGCCGACGATGCCGCGGGCGGTCTGAAGCGGCTGATAGCGCATCGATGCGTCCGGTAGTGTATCGCTGCCGCGTCCGGCTACTTGTCCGCGCTTGAAAGCCCAATCGGCTACTGCAAGTTCATTGTCCGCAATTGTCAGCTTTGGACTGGAAGCATGTACTTTTAATGAGCCGTCTTCTTCGGGAAGAAAAATAGCGGCATCTCGATTAAATGTCTGGCTGATATGCGTGATCACTGTTTGAGCAATCGCATCCAAGCCGACGATCGCGGTCAAGTCACGTCCAAGTTCATATAAAGCCATGGATTGAACCTCGCGGCCTTGAGCCGCTTGCGCTTGCTCACGCACCTGTACCGTTAGATAACTGATCACCGTGCCAACGAGAAGTAGTCCAATAAAGGTTAGTATATATTCGGTATCCGACACTGAAAAAGTGTAACGGGGCGGTACAAAGAAAAAGTCAAACGCTAAGACGCTTGCAATAGATGCCAAAATCGAGGAACCGCGTCCTAAGTAGACGGCTGAAATTACCACGGCTAAAAGATAAACCATTACCAAGTTCGTCGGCGAAATATTATTGCCGATCAAATAACCCACTCCGGTTGCTGCAATGACCAAAACCAGACTCGCTAGATAGGATAATACCGGACTATGAGGGCGAAGAGGATTTTCTTCAGGAGGCACACTCGCCGGTTCGAGTGTGGGAACGACGTAAATATCGATGTCGCCGCTCTTGTGGATGAGCTCATCCACAAATGAACCGCGCAGAAACTCCATCCAGCGCGGACGCATGGGCTTGCCGGCCACAATTTTTGTGACGTTGTTTTTATGAGCGAAATTTATGACGGTATAGGCCAAGGCGCTCGCAGATCCATTGGAAGGAAGCACAAATGTGCGTGCTCCGAGTTCCTCGGCGAGACGCAATGAGCTTGTGGCAAAATCGCGCTTTTGTTGCGGAAGAGTGGTATCGTGTGGTGTTTGGACGTAGACCGCGATCCATTCAGCGTTGAGTTCATCAGCGAGGCGGCGTGCAGATCGAACGAGTCGCTCGCCGAGTGGATTGGGACTGATACACACAAGCAAACGTTCAGCCGCCGCCCATGGTCCGGCAATCGCTTGGGTCTGCATATAAGAACGCATTTGATCATCGACGCGTTCTGCGGCACGCCGCATGGTCATCTCGCGCAAAGCGGTGAGATTTCCTTTGCGAAAGAAATCCTGGATGGCGCGCGCGGCTTGATCGGGAACATAAACTTTCCCCTCGCGCAAGCGAACAAGCAGTTCCTCGGGAGGCAGATCAATCAGTTCAAGTTCACTTGCCTCGTCAATGACGCGATCCGGAATCGTTTCCCGTACCAACACGCCTGTAATTTGTGCGACCACATCATTCAAGCTTTCAAGATGCTGAATGTTTAGCGTAGTGTATACGTCAATTCCCGCTTCGAGCAATTCCTCCACGTCCAGATACCGCTTAGGATGACGCGAGCCGGGAGCGTTGGTATGCGCTAGCTCGTCGACTAATACAAGTTTGGGACGACGAACGAGAATGGCGTCCGCATCCATTTCGGTAAGCGCGACGCCATGATATTCGATGGACTTACGCGGGATCGTTTCGAGTCCTTGCGCAATTCGTTCGGTCTCGACCCGCTTATGGGTTTCGAGATACCCGATTGCGACATCGATCCCCTCTAATTTTCTTTGACGGGCGGCTTCAAGCATGGCATAAGTTTTGCCAACTCCCGCGGCGTAACCCAGGAAAATCTTAAGCCGCCCGCGTTTTGCAGATTTTTCTTCTGCTTGTAATTGCTCAAGTAGCTTATCAGGATCGGGGCGATTTGATTCGGGGCTCATCCAACTTATTGTAATCCATCTAAAGCAAGATTCAGTTTAAGCACATTTACGCGCGGTTCACCTAGAAAACCAAATTGACGGCCTTCGGTGTATTGATCCACCAACGCTTTAACTTGCGCATCGGTCAAGCCGCGGGCCGAAGCAACGCGATGAACCTGATAGTATGCCGCCGCTACGCTGATATCGGGATCGAGACCGCTGCCGGATGAAGTGACAAGATCAACAGGAATCGGCGCGGTATTGGTCGGATCCGCTGCCTTCAACGCGTCGATCCGCCCCTGAACTTCCTGTAGCAAAGCCGGGTTCAACGGCCCGTAGTTTGAGCCGGATGAAGCGGTCAATGTCTGGGCGTAATACGCGTTATATGGAAATGGGCCGGTCGCCGAAAGACGCCCCCAGAAATATTTTGGATCGTCAAATGACTGTCCGATCAATTCTGAACCGACGGCTTTTCCGTTCTTTATGATCAAACTCCCGTTTGCTTGTGATGGAAAAACAAGTTGTGCGATGCCGGTGACAAGCAATGGATAGATCACGCCGGTGAGCAAGGTAAATAACGCAAGCAAAATCAGAGCGGGTTTAAATTGTTTTAACATAATATCCTTCTTATTTTTCTTTTTCATTAATTATGCAGTAGATCAGACGCGTTCAAGCGCCAATGCAACTTGTGTGGCGAAGTTGCGGAGCAATCGGCCGTCTTCCGGTGGAAGCCATCCATGACCTTGCCAAAGATGGATTTCGCCCACCAACTCTGGCGTGGAAATTCCCATAATGGGCAACATCAAATCGGGTTTCGCGCTGGTTGATCCATCGGCCGGTACACTGGCGCTGATAAATTGCGATTGATCGGACGGCTGAAGAGAAACTTCCACGAGTTCGGCGCCGAACATTCTTTGAAGATGTTTTGCCAAAGTATTGACAATGTCATCGCGTGTATGCAGACCTGCTAGAACCGCGCTCAGTTCATACATAAAGATTGCGTCTCGTTCGCTCGCCTCGGCCTTGGACAAGCCTGACTGGATTCGACCGACGATCAAAATTGCTACCGCCAAATAGATTGCCAATACCAACCAGCCTTCCAATTCGCCGACCGCAAATGTATAGAACGGAGGGATGAAGAAGTAGTCAAAGCATAACGCGGAAAGGACTGCCGAAATGATCCCGGGCCACTGGCCCCAACTGGCGGTGATCCAGCCCACGACTAAAATGTAAAGCAAGGCGATGACTGTTTCACCCAGCACATTCCGGCCGATAAGAAACAGGATCAAAGTCGCCGCGGCAGTTGCCAATACACTGCCTGCAGCCCGAAGGATCATTTCGGACGAAAACGATAAGCCGTTCTTCTTCATAGATGCCTCTTTATCTTTTATTCCTGGACTAATGCAAGACCGCTAACAGCATATCAATCAGCTTGATCCCAATGAACGGAGCGATCACGCCGCCCACACCATAGATCAGGATATTGTCGCGCAACAATCGTGCCGCACCCACCGCGCGGTAAGGTACGCCGCGCAAGGCGAGCGGAATGAGGGCAACGATGATCAGTGCATTAAAGATTACTGCCGAGAGGATCGCAGTCTGAGGATTTAGCCGCATAATGTTGAGCACACCCAAGACTGGATAAGTCGTGGCAAATGCTACAGGGATGATGGCAAAATATTTCGACACATCATTCGCGATGCTGAATGTAGTCAAGGCGCCGCGCGTCATTAACAATTGTTTGCCGATCTCAACGACTTCAATTAATTTGGTTGGGTTGCTGTCCAAATCCACCATGTTGGCAGCTTCGCGCGCAGGCTGTGTACCTGTGTTCATCGCGACTGCAACATCAGCCTGAGCCAGCGCGGGCGCATCATTTGTTCCATCGCCAGTCATCGCCACCAAACGTCCGCCGGTTTGATATTCGCGAATTAATTTAAGTTTTGCTTCGGGCGTGGCCTGAGCGAGAAAATCGTCCACACCGGCCTCAGCCGCTATCGCTGCGGCAGTGAGCGGATTATCGCCGGTGATCATCACAGTCTTGATGCCCATCTTTCGCAATTGAGCAAAACGTTCTTTGATTCCGCCTTTGACAATGTCTTTAAGATTGATCACGCCGAGAGCCTCGCCATTACGAGCAACGACTAATGGCGTGCCGCCGGCACGCGCAATTTTATCCACGCTGGCTTTAAGATCGGAAGGAACGGTATGGCCGCTCGATTCGACCAGTGCCATGATGGAATCGGGTGCGCCTTTACGAATTGCTGTGCCGTCGAAGTCAACACCGGACATACGAGTCTGGGCAGTGAACGGTACAAAGTGCATTCCCTCGGGAGCTTCTTCGCTGGAACCCATCGTGCGGCCTCGCAGGCCATATTTTTCTTTGGCAAGAACGACGATCGAACGGCCCTCAGGTGTCTCGTCGGCTAAGGATGCCAACTGTGCGACCTCGGCTAGCTCTTGAGCTGAGACTCCATTGACAGGAATCAATTCCACTGCCTGACGATTGCCAAGCGTGATCGTTCCGGTTTTATCGAGCAGAAGAACATCCACATCACCTGCAGCTTCCACGGCGCGTCCCGACATGGCGATAACATTACGCTGGATCATGCGATCCATTCCGGCAATGCCAATCGCTGAAAGCAATCCGCCAATCGTGGTTGGGATTAAGCAAACCAGCAATGCAATCAATACGGTAATCGTGATCGGAACACCTACGCCTGCGATTTGCACACTATAAAGAGAGTAGGGCAATAGCGTCGCGCACACGATCAAGAAAACGAGAGTGAAGCCAGCCAACAAAATATTGAGGGCAATTTCATTAGGCGTCTTCTGACGTTTTGCGCCTTCGATCAATCCGATCATTCGATCGAGGAATCCCTCACCCGGATTCGCGGTGACACGGATAATTAACCAGTCGGATAAAAGCCGCGTTCCACCGGTGACCGCTGAACGGTCTCCGCCGGCCTCGCGGATCACCGGCGCACTTTCGCCGGTGACGGCGCTCTCATCTACCGAGGCAATACCTTCCACGATCTCACCATCTACACAAATCGTATCGCCCGCTTCGACCAGATAAAAATCATCTTTGCGTAATGCCGTCGAAGCGACAAGCTCATATTTGGAATCGCGTTTTCGATCCTTGAGTTTTTTCGCTTGCGTAGTTTGACGCGTTTTTCGCAAGGCTTCAGCTTGAGCCTTCCCGCGTCCTTCCGCGACCGCCTCAGAAAAGTTTGCGAATAACACTGTGAACCATAACCACAAAGCCACTCCGCCAATAAAACCAGCGGGCGCTTCACCTTTGCCGAACAAAGCTTGAATCCACAAACCGGTGGTCAGCACGCTTCCAACTTCCACCACAAACATGACTGGATTGCGAACCATCAAACGCGGGTTCAATTTGATAAACGAATCAAGGACAGCGCGTTGATAGAGTTCGCGTTGAAAAACAGATTTCTTTTTAATGGGTGTATTCATTCTCTAAATCCATTCTAATGAGTAAAGATCATCAAATGCTCGACGATCGGTCCAAGAGCGAGCGCCGGTAAAAATCCAAGCGCCCCAACTATTATGACGACCGCGATCGTCCACGCAATAAAGAGCGGCGTGTGTGTGGGTAACGTCCCCGCGCCAGCCGGGACTTTTTTCTTGCGCGCCAACGAACCGCCGATTGCTAGCGCAGGGATGGCCAGCCAATAACGCGCGAAGAACATGATGACGCCCAAGGCGGTGTTATAAAACGGAGTGTTCACACTCAATCCCGCAAAGGCACTTCCATTATTTGCAGTAGCCGATGAGAACGCATAAAGAATCTCGGTATAGCCATGCGGACCCGGATTAAGGATTCCTGCTTGGCCAGCGGGAGTTAAGACTCCAATCGCTGTGCCGCCTAATGCCGTAAAGATCGGAATTAGCAGAATCAGCGAAGCCATCTTCATCTCGTAGGATTCAATCTTTTTTCCAAGATATTCCGGTGTGCGGCCAACCATCAATCCGGCAACGAAGACTGCCACAATCACAAAAGCCAACATGCCATACAAACCGGACCCGACGCCGCCGTAGATGATCTCACCCAAGTGTAATAACCATAATGGGATCATGCCGCCAAGAGGCATGTTCGAGTCGTGCATTGAGTTGACCGAGCCATTCGAGGCGGCAGTTGTCGCTGTGGCCCACAACGCCGAGTTTGCGATCCCAAAGCGATCCTCCTTGCCTTCCATGTTTCCGCCCGGATTGATATTGCTTTGTTTGATGTCCACGCCCATTTTTGCAATGGCCGGGTTGCCGGTCTGTTCAGACCAAACGGTTCCGGCCAGCAGAACAACAAAGATAGCGGTCATCGCCGCCAAAATGGCCCAGCCTTGGCGCGTATCGCCAACCATCTTACCGAAGGTGTAAACCAACGCGGCGGGAATCATCAGAATAGATAGCATCTCGAGGAAGTTCGAGAGAGGCGTTGGATTTTCAAACGGATGCGCGGAGTTAACGTTAAAGAATCCGCCGCCGTTGGTTCCCAATTGCTTCATCGCAATTTGCGAAGCTGCGGGACCCACCGCCAGCGTTTGTTCAGTTAAGGGAACGGTATCCATAACCGGATTGCCCGATGCGTCTTTTATTGGATTTCCATTGGCGTCGGTCTTGGGTTGCTGGAAGCTGGTCGGCTGTAAGAGCGTGACCGTTTTGTATTGGCTGAATGTTTGCACTACGCCTTGCGAGACGAGCGCCAAAGATAATATGAATGCCAGTGGCAATAAAATATATAAAGTTGTTCGCGTTAAATCAACCCAGAAGTTGCCAATCTTATCCGTGGCGTGACGAGCAATGCCGCGAGTCAATGCGATTGCGGCAACCATGCCGGTTGCGGCGGACATAAAATTCTGAACGGTTAGCGCTCCCATCTGAGTGAGATAACTCATAGTGGTCTCGCCACCATAACCTTGCCAGTTCGTGTTCGTCGCAAAGCTGACGGCGGTATTCCACGATGAGTCAGGCGTTACGGCACCGAAGCCTTGTGGATTAAGCGGCAAGAATCCTTGCAAACGCTGGAAGGCATACACCACTAATAAGCCTAGGACATTAAAGATCATCAAAGCGATGGCATAAACTTTCCAGTTCATTTCTTCGTCGGCATGAACGCCCGCCAGGCGATAAAAGAATCGCTCAACCGGTCCAAACACCGGATCGAGAAATGTCTTCTCGCCCTGATAAACTTTTGCCATAAATGAACCTAGCGGTTTGGCAAGCGCCAGTAGGACGACCATGTAGAAAATAAGTTGAAACCAACTATAGATATTCATCCGAACCACTCCGGTTTAACTAAGGCGAGCACAAGATAAACAAACAGGGCAAGCGTAATCAGCCCAACGATGATATACAGCACGTTCATGATTTATCCTCCATTAGCTTCTCGCAAGCTACAATGAACCAATAGCTGAGAGCCAAGAACAATAGAGTAAGACCAACGTAAATTAGATCAGACATAAATGCCTCCGTCCGTTCAGTGTATGCAGTTAGCAGTCAAAATAGGGACAAAGAGAATGGAAAAGAGGTCAAGAAAGTATAAAGAAATTCTCCTTGGCAAACGCAGGGAGAATAGAAAATATTACAACACTAAATTCAAGATGTAAGCGCTGAAATCCCTAAGATTATTTGAAATCATGCAAAGTAACCAAAAATCAAGAGAGTTTTTTATGAGCATTTTTAGATTTGACGTGTCGCTCTTGTTAATAAGCTGTGAACTCATAAAGAAAACTGCTTGGTATAATTCATGCCAGTAATTAGGAGATGATATGTCATCCTACGATTTGGCTAAAAAACTGGTTGTAGATACTGTACAAAAGTTGACGCAAAAAGGTTATCTTGTTGCAACTGGGGGAAATATATCGGTTCGTATTCTTCAAGAAAAAGCATTTGCCATTACACCTTCCAACTATGATTATCTGAAGATGCTTCCCGAAGATGTTTGCGTCTTGGACTTTGATCTCAATGTGTTGGAAGGCAAACTTAAACCGTCGGTGGAGAGCGCCATGCATTGCGCAATCTATCAAGTGCGACCCGATGTCAATGCGATTGTACATACGCATCAAGTCTACGCCAGCGCGTTGGCGCTCATTCATGCACCCATTCCCGCTTTGTTTGATGAACAAGCGCGCTTCCTCGGACGTACGGTGGAAATTATTCCGTATGCGCCTTCGGGAACATCCTTCCTGAAGAATACAATTGCGAAGCATGTGAAAAATCATAACAATGCTTTCATCATGCAGAATCATGGCGCGTTATGTTTTGGTCATGATGCGGAGCGTGCCGCACATAACGTTGAGATTTTAGAGAAATGCTCGCTGGCTTATCTGCTGGCGTTATGCAGTGAAAAACCTATTAGCAAGATTCCGCTGCCGATACGCGAGATCGCTTTTTCAAAGTTACGCGCCGACCAAAAGAAAGTCGAAGCCGGTAATTTTGAAACAGGCGGAGAATAATTCAACGGAGCTTTCTAAATCATATCTAAGAGAAGAGACATGAACGAACAACAATTTGCTATTTCCGAATATTTGAATGTGGACGAAGTTTACAAGCGCTTGAACGTGTTGATTAGTCAGCCAATGCGACCGGTGCGGCGCGAAAAGATGCAGGCTTATCTCGATTACTTCGAGATGAAATGCAAACGGTCGAAAGAGTTGAACGACGCGGCGTGCGAAATTATTCCCGGCGGAGTCCAACATAATCTAGCTTTTAATTATCCCTTTCCGATTGCCGTTGAAAAAGCGGACGGCGCTTATTTATGGGATGCGGATGGGAACCGTTATATTGATTTTCTTCAAGCTGGCGGGCCCACGATGTTGGGAAGTAATTATGCGCCGGTTCGAGAAAAAGTTTTTGAGATGCTGAATTCATGCGGACCGGTCACCGGTTTGTTCAATGAATACGAACTCAAGCTGGCGCAATTGATCCAGCATTTTATGCCGTCTATTGAAATGTTCCGAATGTTAGGTTCGGGGACAGAAAGCGTCATGGCGGCGATTCGCGCGGCGCGTACATTTACAAAAAAGAAATATGTTATCAAAGTCGGCGGAGCCTATCACGGCTGGAGCGACCAGATGGTGTATGGATTGCATGTCCCCGGCACCGGTCGAATGGAGGCGAAGGGCATCCCGCGCGGCGGCACCAGTGCCACACAAGAGTTTTATCCGAACAGTTTAGGCGCGTTGAAACGACATTTGATTCTTAATCGCCTGCGCGGCGGGACGGCAGCAGTCATCGTCGAACCGGTTGGCCCCGAAAGCGGCACGCGGCCCGTTCCGTTTGATTTCAATCAAAAGGTGCGTGAGTTGTGCGATGAGTTCGGCGCATTATTGATCTTCGATGAAGTGGTAACCGGCTTTCGACTCGGCATGGGCGGGGCGCAGGGATTCTTCGGTGTCAAACCCGACCTGACTGTGTTCGGTAAATGTGTCTCAGGCGGATATCCAATGGCAGGCGGCGTAGGTGGTCGGCGTGAAGTGATCATGAGTTTCGCGGCCGGTATCGGCGGGACCGGCGAACGCGCTTACGTTGGTGGAACGCTCTCAGCGAATCCGCTTTCATGTGCGGCAGGTTATTATGCTTTGCTTGAAATGGAACGAACGAATGCGCCGGTGATTGCAGGAAAAGCGGGTGACCGATTAACCAAGGGTTTGAATCAAATCATCGAAAAACTTGGACTGCCGTTTGTTGCATACAATCAAGGCTCGATTGTCCATCTTGAAACGTCTGGGACAATGTTGCTTGACTTCAAAAATATTTTCCGTTTGTTAAGAGAAGTTAATCCGCGCAAACACATGATGGAAGAAATGGGCGCGGCTTATATGGCAGAAGGATTGGTCACGCTGGCTGGTTCGCGCATGTATACGTCGATGGCGGATACAGACGAAGTGATTGATGACGCGTTGTCGAGATTTGAATCTGTGCTTTCGGCGTGCGATAAAGTTTTATAAATTACGCGGCTGACTTTATTCAAATTCCAATTCGATCTCTTCGTCATCTTGCCAGCCTTCGAGCCGATCAATCTCGATGTCGCTGAACAAGCCTTCTTGCCGCGCTTCGACGCGGTAACGTTTCACCAATTCGAGCAAAGCCAAAAAGGTGACGACGATTTCGAGACGCGATGGGTTATCTTTCAATAAGCCGCGGAATGATATGTGTTGAATCTCTTTTAATGTTTTGGATATCAGATCAATTTTTTCGCGGATGGTGATTTTCGGTGCGGCAATCACTGATGATAGCGGCTCTTTGTCTTGTCCTTTTGCAAAAGCTGATTCAGCCGCGGCGACTAAAGCATTCAGCGTGAGTCCAGATAAATCGAGTTTAGCTTCCACCTTCGGCGGCGGAGCGACGCGCAAGTAAGTTCTCAGACCTTGCTCTTGTCTTTCCGTTAACCATCCGCCGATTTCTTTAAACCGTTTGTAAAGTTTTAACTGTCTGACTAAATCTTCGCCGATATTTTCTTCGCCCGCTTCGTGTACTGGCGGACGCGGCAATAGCGCTTCTGATTTGATCTGTAATAACTTGGCGGCGATAACCAAGAACGCGGAAATTTCATCAGGGCGCGCTTGCTCTAACCCGTGAATATAAACAAGATATTGGTCTGTGACCATCGCAAGAGAAACGGTTGTAACATCCAGCTCGGCGTGCTCGATGAGATTAAGCAATAGATCGAGCGGGCCTTCATATACCGGCGTGTGAACCGTGTAGTTTGTCTGTCGCCCTAACAAATTATCCATGGTGGCTGGATTATATCATTCGCATATGTCATTGCGAGCGAAGCGAAGCAATCTCCTATTTCAAAGAGGGGATTGCTTTGTCGGGGAGATCGCCCTCCTCGCAATGACGTGAGAAGGTTATAATTTATCCATGCCAAATAAACTTACTCATCTCGATGAAACAGGCCGCGCTCAAATGGTGGATGTCAGCGACAAGCCGGATACAGCGCGCATTGCTATTGCAAAAGGCGAAGTGAAAATGAAGAAAGAGACGCTGGATTTAATTCGCGCGGGACAAATCAAAAAAGGCGATGTATTAACTGTTGCACAAATTGCAGGCATCACCGCCGCAAAACGGACGTCGGATTTGATTCCGTTATGTCATCCTTTGCCGCTCACCAAAGTGGATGTCGCTCTTTCGCTCGATGATTCTTTGCCCGGCGTGCTGATCACTGCAACCGCTAAAGTCACCGGCAAAACCGGCGTTGAAATGGAAGCGTTGACCGCGGTCTCTGTCGCAGCGCTGACAGTTTATGATATGGCGAAAGCTGCTGAGAAAACCATGCGTATTCAAAACATTCGCCTCGTTGAAAAGCACGGCGGTCGTTCAGGTGATGTAGTCAATGAATAAAATAGGAGTTTTGTTTTTCGCCACGCTTCGTGACCGCGCTGGAACAAAATCCGTTGAGTTAGAAATTCCTGCGGATATGACCGTCCAAGCGCTGAAAGAAAAGCTTGCCAATGATTATCCCAATCTTAAAGAATCGATGAGGGCTATATTGGTTTCAGTTAACAAAGAATATGCGTCTAATGAATCTACTATTCCGCAGAACGCAGAAGTGGCACTGTTTCCGCCGGTCAGCGGTGGATAATTAAAATGCAGCCTTCTAATTTTCCAACTATATTTTTTATCACCGAAGAAGAAATCAATCTGAATGATTTGCTTGCAAAAATTACTTTGCCGACAACCGGCGCGGCTGCAATATTTACTGGAATGGTGCGCGGCGTAACATCCCGCGATGACCCACATGAGACGGCTTATCTCGAATACGAAGCATATATCCCAATGGCGGAAGCCAAGATGAAACAAGTTGCCGAAGAGATTCGCACGAAATGGTCAAGCGTTGAAGGAATTGCAATTGTTCAACGTATCGGCAAACTTTATCCGCAAACGCCGACGGTCTTGATTGCTTGCACTGCCGCGCATCGCGATACCGGCGTCTTTGACGCGGCGCGTTATGGCATTGATCGGCTTAAAGAAATTGTTCCAATCTGGAAAAAGGAAACCGGCCCGGACGGCGAGTTTTGGGTCGAAGGGGAATACATTCCGAAGCCGGGAGAATGAAATTCAAACTTTGTCGGAGTTGAAATCATGCCTTTTTTATTAACCACAGAGCGTCTCATCATTCGGCGTTTTCAAGACTCTGACCTTGAATCTTTTTTGGCATATCGCAACGATCCTGAAGTTGCGAAATATCAGGGATGGAGTTTGCCGTACGCGCCTGAAAGCGCGCTGGCTTTTATCGGCGCAATGAAATCAATCTCAATGGCCGCGCCCGGAATGAGATGTCAGGTTGCGATTGAGTTGAAAGCTACTGGCGAAATGATCGGTGATGTCTTCTTTATGGTTTTGCAGGAAGATGCGCGTATCGCACGCATCGGATATTCTTTGTCGCGAGTTCATTGGAAAAAAGGATATGCCTCCGAAGCCGTCAGCCGAATGTTGGATTATTTGTTCAGAGATTTATTTTTGCATCGCGTCGCCGCAGATTGCGATCCCGAAAACGTCGCATCCTTTCGCTTGCTCGAACGGCTTGGCTTTCGGCGCGAGGGCCATTTCATCGAGAGTTTTCCTCTTGGCGATAATCGTTGGGGCGATGAATATTATTACGGCCTGTTGGAGCGCGAGTGGCTGAAATGAAAGTTGCTTGTGTCGATTGCGGACAGCCTTATCCTGATTCCGGTGTGCCATATCAATGTCCCAACTGCGGTGGAGTCTTTGATTACATCGAACCTTTGATATATAGCCCGCATCGTTCGCCTCTGCAAACGGATTCGATTTCATTGGACGAAGGCAACACTCCATTATTATCCGCTAAAGTCTTTGGACGTGAAGTTTATTTCAAATGCGAATATTTGAATCCAAGCGGGTCATTCAAAGATCGCGGCACAGCGACTCTTGTTTCATTTCTTCGCTCACGCGGAGTTACGGATGCGATTGAAGATTCGTCCGGTAACGCAGGCGCGTCCTTTGCGGCGTATGCGGCGCGCGCCGGAATCAAAGCGCGTGTTTATGTGCCGGACTCAGCTTCCGGCCCGAAACGAAAACAAATCGAAGCGTATGGTGCGGAATTGATTCCGATTTCTGGTGCGCGCGAGAATGCAACTAAGGCAGTGATCCAAGCCGCTGAATCGGGAATGGCTTATGCGAGTCACGCTTATTTGCCTTTCAATCTTCCGGGTTATGCAACCTGTGCCTATGAAATTTATGAACAGCTTGGACGTGCGCCCGGCGCAATAATTGTCCCAGCAGGGCAGGGCGGATTCTTGCTTGGCATGGCGCGCGGCTTTGAAGCTTTATTACGCGCCGACAAAATCCAAAAGATGCCGATGATGATCGGAGTGCAAACTAGCGGATGTGCGCCGTTATACGCGTTATGGAAAAACGGAACGATGGATGATGTTGTAGAATCTCCGACGATTGCGGAAGGAGTCAGCACACTTTGGCCCGTACACGCAAAAACTGTGGTCGAGATGACGCGTCGAAGCGGAGGCCGCTTTGTGTCAGTAGATGAAGCGGTTATCTTATCAGGGCGTGACGCATTGGCACATTTGGGGTTTTATGTAGAACCAACGTCTGCATTGGTTTGGCATGCTTTGGAAGAATCGATTTCGATTTTGCCCGATCCAATTGTGGTTGTATTGACTGGGTCGGGCTTGAAATACCTTTCATAGAGGAGTGAAGTGATGGAGCGAATTGTGATTACTGGAATGGGAACGGTGAACCCGCTCGGCATGTCGGTTGCCGAAACATGGAAGAATTTGACGGAGGGCGTATCCGGAGTGGGGCCGATCATGCAGTTCGATCATTCGAATTTGATGGTACATATTGCTTGTGAGGTCAAGAATTTTGAACCGGAAAAATATATGGACAGCAAGGAAGCGCGCCGCCGCGATCGATTTGAACAATTTGCCAGCGTAGCCGCCGATCAAGCTATCGCCGATGCGGGATTGACCGTGACCGAATCCAACGCGCCGCGCATTGGGATTATCGTTTCGTCTGCGATCGGCGGTTTGAAGTCTATCGCCGATGCAGTACTGACCAATGATAAAGAAGGACCTCGGCGCGTCAGTCCGTTTTTGATTCCGATGCTGATGGCAAACGGCGCGGCGGGATTGATCGCCATTGATCACGGAATCAAGGGACCCTGTTTTTCTGTCGCTTCCGCGTGCGCTTCCGGCGCGGATGGAATCGGTACGGCGTTTATGATGCTTAAATCAGGAATGGTTGATGTGGCGCTCGCAGGCGCATCGGAGGCGGTTGTTACTTCGGTCGGCGTGGCGGCTTTCGACCGAGTCGGCGCGATGTCGCGTCACAACGATGATTATTCGATGACACCGGCTCCGTTCGATAAAAACCGCGATGGCTTGGTGATGGGCGAAGGCGCGGCAGTCATCGTGTTGGAAAGTGAGTCACATGCGAAAGCGCGCGGCGCGCGGATTTATGCGGAACTCGCCGGTTATGGCGCAACCGCCGACGCGTTCCATGTCACTGCGCCGCACGAAAAGGGCGAAGGCGGCGCGGCCGCGATTCGTCAGGCATTGAATTCAGCGAAAGCAAATTTGGAAGACGTCGGTTATATCAGCGCACACGGGACTGGGACACAATTGAATGATCAATCTGAAACGCGCGCGGTCAAAGGCGCGTTCGGTGAATTGGCTTATAAAGTTCCGATCTCATCCACCAAATCCATGACAGGTCACATGATGGGCGCGACCGGCGCGTTGGAAGCCATCATTTGCGTGCAAGCCATTCGTGATGGGATTCTCCCGCCGACGATTCATTATCAAACACCCGATCCCGAATGCGACTTAGATATCATCCCAAATAAAGCCCGCGAGAAGAAGATTGATCTGGCAATCAGCAATGCGTTTGGATTCGGCGGGCATAACGCGGTGTTGGCCGTGAGGCGATATAGTTAACCGCGAAGCTCGCGAAGAGCGCTAAGTTCTTGAAAGGTTTTCTTAGCGGTCTTTGTGTTCTCCGTGGTTTGATTTGTTTTTTTGACCTTGTGAATTGTGAACTGACATGCTATAATCCGCCAGCTAAAAACGAAACTAAAGTGAGTAAGGAAGAAAGCTAATGGCAGATATGATCAAGGCCGTTGAGGCCAAAAAGAACGAGAAAATCCCCGAGTTGTTTCCGGGCGACACCGTCAATGTGCATGTGAAGATCAAGGAAGGCGACCGTGAGCGCATTCAGGAATTCAAAGGCACTGTGATCCGACTCCGCAAAGGCGGCAACGACGCCTCCATAACGGTTCGGCGTATGGCGTCTAATGGAATCGGCGTGGAGCGGACTTTTTTGCTTCGTTCGCCGCGCTTGGATAAAATTGTCGTCGAGCGTCATAACAAAGTACGCCGCGCACAGCTATACTTCATGCGCGAACGCACCGGCAAATCGGCACGCCTCAAACAAAAGTTTGATTAGTCTCAAAAGGGCGCAGTCATCTGCGCTCTTTTTGTTTATAATAAAGTTATGACTCCCATCATCGGAATTACAACTAATCATTCAAGCAACACTTACAACCAAACGACTGTATTGTTGAATGAAGCTTACATCAAAGCGATCATGCAGGCGGGTGGTGTGCCGGTTTTGATTCCGTCTTTGATCGCGGACGATGGATGGGACGCGCTTTATGCTCGCCTCGATGGGATTTTATTTACCGGCGGCGGCGACATTTCACTCGATCACTTCAAAGGCGATCCACATCCACGCATCGATGATGTGGACCTGGCGCGGGACTCCGTTGAATTGAATCTGCTTCACGCTTCGGTCGCGGACGGCAAACCGTTCCTCGGAATCTGCCGCGGCTGTCAACTGCTTAACGTTGGACTCGGTGGGACGCTTTATACGCACATTCCCGATCAATTGCCGAATGCGCTCGATCATTCTTATCCCGGCAACATGCGGACAGTCCTGGTGCATGAAGTCAAGATTGATGAAGGCACGCGCGTTGCGGATGTGTTGGGCGAGCCGATTGTGAAAGTCAACAGCCATCATCATCAGGGATTGAAAGATATTGCGCCATCATTGCGCGTTGCAGGACATTCGCCTGATGGACTCGTCGAAGCGATTGAATTACCTGACCATCCATTTGGTCTCGCCGTTCAATGGCACCCCGAATGGCTGACCGATCAACAGTCTACGCGGAATTTATTTAAGAGATTTGTTGAAGCAGCAGAAAAATAAAGAGTAAAACTTTGGGGTGGGCAATAAACCTCGCAGGGAAAAATTCAATTAAACTTGGAACGTTGCGCGTTTAATTCAGCGCGTACCCCATTAATGATAATCCGCACTCCAGTATCAAAGCGCATATCGTTATTCTCATCTTGCCATTCTTCCAGGGCTGAACTCAACGCCCGAGGCAGTTTAGCCCGTTGTATCTTTGGACCGGTCTTTGGAAGCTGAGAGGATTGTTCTTCGATCACTGAACCAAAGGTGAAGTTAATCATTGTGACAGTGATCGTTGCCGCCCTACCATAACTAAAACCAGTGTTATGGAGTACACGAACCGTAAGGTCCCAAAGTTTTATTAACACTTGCCCAAGGCCTGGATGTGTCCCAGCAACTACGCGCGCGCCGTCTTGATACGCAAGGATGGCCACGCGTAGTTCATGTGCCAGCGTATTGAGCCATTCTTCCCATTCACGCTTGTCATTCTCAAAATCAAAGGCATTGAAATGTTTTTCCAGAATGCCATTGGCCATCTCATCGAGTAACTCTGATTTAGCGGGAATATACCAGTAAATTGAGGCACCCTTAATTTTTAGCTCATTTGCCAGACGGCGGATGCTAACTCCCTCCAAACCGTCCCGATTGAGGACATCTAGTGCTTTTTGAACAACTTGGCTTTTCTCTATTGGCATAAAACTGATCGACCTTTCTGTTGTAAGGGGCTACTTGTACCTTGACAGCTAAACCAACATGGCGTAGACTAACACTGTTAGTCTAACAGTGTTAGATTTCTACCCGTATGATACTACTAAATATAGAAATTGAACACTGTACTACGCACCTTTTTTAACACCAAAGGAAATAGTTAGTATGAACACTTCAATCGAAAAGGACCCAACCTACCATCCCAAAAAAGGAAAAGGGACGAGTAAAGAAAAAAACCTTTGGATTATTATTGCTATTATCGTTCTCAATGGCATTGGCATGACCATTGTTTTCCCTGTTTTCCCGTTCCTGGTTGGGAATTATGTACCAGAATCGCAAATAGCAATTGGTCTCAATGCCCTTGTTTCTGTATATGCTCTTTGTGAGTTTTTTTCTGCTCCAGTCTTTGGGGCGTTGAGCGATCGCTTTGGACGCAAACCCATCCTAATCGTAAGTCTTTTAGGCTCAGTGATTGGCTATCTAGTGCTTGGCATGGGAGGTGCTCTTTGGGTATTGTTCCTGGGCAGAATTATTGACGGCTTAACAGCTGGAAATATTAGTACTTTGTTCGCCTATGTCGCTGATAGCACAGAGCCTGAAGAGCGCACAAAATGGTTTGGATATATTGGTGGAGCAATAGGCGTCGGTACTATGATCGGACCAGCGATCGGCGGACTATTGGGTGTTCACTCAATTACATTGCCAT
>JBAUMB010000290.1:0-9036 GCA_049578465.1 Anaerolineales bacterium | reverse complement strand
GTTCGGACGTCCAATGGACGGCTCTTTCGAGAAGCGTCGGCACATCTTGTATTTCAGCTACGCTGCGGGAGACAAAAACCGACGAGCGCAGCAACTCTGATTTTGCCGATAGCTGAGTAGTTCGCTCTTCCACTCGTAATTCCAGATTCTTGCTTTCTTCTTCAAGTTTATGAAATGCTGAACCGGCTTGTTCTCTGGCTCGCTCGAATTCTCTTTGAACTAATCTTAGGCCGATAATGATTACAACGGAAAGCAGGATATCTGTGAGGATACCGGTTATCCAGTTGCCAAAATCGCTGGGTGTGACGCTGTTGCTGGTAAGTTTATATTGTGACGTCAAAATCAGCCATCCAGCAATAACTGTGGTTAATGTTCCAATAATCGTGGTGATCACACCTGCGCGCGGCGAGAATAGAAGACTCGCCATGATAACGAATGCGAGCAAATATATGCGCGCATCTCCCCAAATTCCGGTTTCTAAAAAGCCGCTAATGGCTATCGCATAAATCAGCACGAGAAACACATTGGCTTTAAACGTATAAGGAAAAGGAATAATCGTAACTAGCAAAAGTATGATAATCGCTGCTGAATAGATAATGAGATCGATCTCGCTGGCATGCGTAAGAAAATTAGCAGCGAGTGATATAAAACCAAAGGCCGATGCGCTGAACAGGATGGCTTGTAGAAATCCCTGCCGCCATTTTCCGTAATCGAAAACCGAGGAGGACGATCCAGCGCTTGAAGGCATTGCGCGCCACTGCCCATAATCGGAAATAGAGGGAGGATTTGGTTTGGCGTTTGAAGGAACTGGATTTTGACTCATGAGTTTTCTTCCGTATTCAATTCAATGGTCGCTTCCGATACACTTAAGGCGCGGCCTAGTTCCTGCACTGCTGTGCGCAATATTCCATCCATCGTGTTCGATGCCCATATTTTTCCGCTGATCTCAGATATTAAACGCTCGCGCGTAGCGGTGGACAGGCCTTCTTCAACCAATCGGGCGTTTTCCAACGCAAGTGAGGCTTGCGCGGCGATCGACTCTATCAGATTGCGCTGCTCCGGCGTCCACTCATTATC
The DNA here is from genome assembly GCA_049578465.1 of Anaerolineales bacterium. GTDB lineage: Bacteria > Chloroflexota > Anaerolineae > Anaerolineales > Villigracilaceae > Fen-1038. Next base: position 7,959 of record JBAUMB010000290.1, on the reverse strand, counting down.
GCTGTCCATTCTGATCTCGCCTATCACGCCATCTCGCATCGCCAGTGAAACTTCCAATTCATTTTCTGTTCCACTTTGTTCCTGATCTCCCACTTCGTAATGAAGATTTTCTCGGCTAGCCACTCGATTCCAATTTTGTAGCGAATCTTGTCTTTGGATCGCGCGGATCTCATCAAGGTTTTGCTGGACTTGCTGGAAGAGGTTCGCATTTTCTAGTGCGATGGCAACTTGGTTTGCCATGTTTTGCAGCGTATCAATTTCCTGCGGTCCAAACGCACCCTCGTGAGTAGATTGCACATCCAGTGCGCCTAATACACGGTCTCCGGCAAGCAAGGGCAAGGCGATTTCCGAACGAGTGTAGGGGAGTAATGGATTCTCAAAACGAGTTGGCTCCGCTCCAACATCCAGCGCGACGCGAGGAGTTTTCAGACTGATCGCTGTTCCTACCATGCTCTTGCCTCCGACTTCGAGGCGGTGATTATTTTCTTTTAAGACACGACCCGCTTCGCCTGTGGCGCTTTTTAATTCCGCCCATCTCTTGGTTGAGTCGACAAGGAAGATGGCGGTGTAATAAAAACCAAATTGATCGGTAATGATATTCACTAGTCTGTTGATCAATTCATTCGGGTCAAGGACGGAACTGGCAACGCGTCCCACTTCGTTCACAGCCTTGAACTGAAGAGTCCTTTCGGCGACCCGATCTTCAAGACCAGCCTTTTCATTTTCAAGTTCTTGCGTTGCTTCTTCGGTCGTTTTTTGCGCTTTTGCATATTCCGCATCGAGCTGCCGAAATCCGACGACGATAATACTGCCGAATACCAATGTGATAACGGAGTTGCTGATCCAGTCTGCCAGGGCCGCGGGAACCGGAGTAATTAAAGCAACTCTTCCACCAAGAATCAGCCAGCCCATGATCCCGAATGTGATTAATGAAATTGCAATCGCAATGATTCCTCCACGAGGAGAGAAAAACATAGTTGTCACTGTAATGAAACCGAGAAAGAAGAAAATCCCGTCGCCTTCGATGCCAAGTGAAAATAGTTCGTTTAGTCCAAGCGCGTAAATTGCGGTTAGGATGATTCCCGCGCGCAGCCAAAACGGCATCGGAGTTACTGCAACAAGCACAACGCTGATATACGCACCAATGAATATCAGAGTTTGAGTAATGTTTTGATCGGTAAAGATTGCAGCGATCATTGAAATGAAACCAAACGCGAGAGTGATGGTTAGGATCGGGCGCATCAACCCCTCGCGCCATTTCCTGTAAACAAGCGGTTCAATATCGATGCTTCCGAAATTCAAGAAGGACAATATTCTTTTCTGTATCATTAATTATTGCCTTTCTCTAAAGTGTCATCACCATCGTTTTTTCTTTCTGGGGCGATTGCGATCTTTGTGTAGCGTGCGCCGACAGCTTTTGTCAATTCGCTGGCGGTCGTAGTGAGAATGGTCTGCATATCGGTGGAGCGGCGGATCTTGCTGGTGATTTCATAGATCAGGCGGTTTTGTTCGGCCTGACTTCGTACCTGTTCGAGTAATCTTGCATTGGCGATGATCGCCGCGAGACTGCCGCCCAATGTCCCAAGCATCTCTTCATCGTTTTCGTTATATGCCCCAATCTGTTCGCTTTCTACATTAAGCACACCCAGGATTTCATTGCGATACATGAGGGGAATAGCGAGTTCGGAGCGGGTATTAGGACTGGCTTGAATATAACGAGGATCATCCGTTACATTGTCAACGCGCAAGAGACGACGATGCTCGGCAACCCAACCGGTGACGCCGCTTCCGAGCGGAACGCGTATTTCGTTAACTTCCTGCGAATATCCCACCGAGGCTTTGACTTCAAGGAATTTGCGTTCCGCGTCAGGCATCAGAATTGATACGCGGTCTCCACCCAACGTCACCTGCAACCCAGATACAGCGCTCTCTAACGATTCTTCGAGGGTTGTACCTGAAGCCGCGGTGCTCGTGATGTGATGGAGCAATCGGTGCTGAGAAAGATGTTCTTGAGTCTCGGCAAATAGTTCGGAATTTACAACCGCAATTGCTAGTTGGTCAGCAAGGATTTGTAATGTTCGCAGATTATCTTCGGTAAAGGCATATGGCCGCGAACTTTGAACATCCAAAACGCCGATAATTCTTTCACCGACTTTGAACGGGAGTGCAGCTTCAGCCCGCGTCTCAGGTAAAAGTGGATTGGCATAATATGTGGCATCTTTGGCTGCATCATTGACAACCAATAGCTCGCCGCGTCCAGAGACATACCCGACAACGGATTTCGAACCCACTCCAAGCTTGTGTCCGGCGCGTTTCATCTGCGAACCAGCTTCACCTGTTGCTTCGCGAATCACCGCGAACTCATTCGGCAAGTCAATCAAGAAAATAGCCGCGTGATAGAAGTCGAACCGTTCGCGAATAAAATTTACCGCCTTCTTTAACAATTCATCCAGGTTCAGTGAACCACTGATATCGCGCGCAATTTGAGCCGCTATTTCTAGTTGAGTAGTATGCCTGCGACTTTCTTCCAATAGGCCAACGTTGTAGATTACACCAGCCACTTGATTTGCCAGCGCCGTCAGAAAGCGCAGGTTTTCATTATTAAAGGCATGTTCGCGATTTACATCTTGAACGATCAACGCGCCAACCGGCTCGCCTTGGACAATCATGGGCGCACCCATCCAAGACTTTGCAGGCTTGCCGCGAATTTTTACGCCAAGGTTCTCCGCTTGTTTTTCGGTATCTTCAACTAATAAAAGCGGTTGCAAAGTACGAATCAAGACGGAAGATAAACCTTCGCCTAAAGGATAGGCTTCAATCGAATCAATCTTTCCATCTTCGTAAATATATGGAAGGGCAATCGAAGCAGTCTCTTTCTCATAGATCGCCACAACAAACGGATAATCACCAATGACTCTTCGCACCTCACCATGCAAGATAGAGTAAAAGCTGTTTAAGTCGCTGGATGTCGAAATAGCCTGGCTGATGGCTGTAATAGATTCTAACTCTTGGATGCGGCTTTGTTTTTCCGACACATTCGTTATTTTTTCTAGCGTGGCGCCAATCAGATCAGTCAAGCCGACATAGGGCTGAACCAAAGCGCTCGTTAGAGATTCTTTGTGCCCGCCGAGAATGATCAATCCTGCTAATTGGTTGGATTGCTTAATAGGTAATAGAGCCGTAGATTGATGATTAAGTTGATTCGTAAATTGCTTCAAGGAGGCGGGCCAGGCTGTCGAAGTCTCCTCGATGATTACTGGATTGCCGGAAAGAAATTTTTGCACATCACTTAAATTTGATCCTAGGTCGCTGACTGCTTTTTGCAAATGGCTTTTAACTTCAAGGTTGTTCATTGCCGCGACCTCGAGCTTGTTGTCGCGCAAAAGTAGCATGGCGGCCGCATATGGCGAATCCAGAAGAACACGATCTACAACTTGAGCTAATTCGTTTTCTGAAGGTGCGGCTGAGATCTGGGAACTGCTGCGATAAAGGCGTTCCAATTCGTGAATGTTGACTTGAACCGATTCTGTTAAGGTTGCATTGTGGATTGCTACCGCGATCTGGCTGGCTAGCGTTTGTAGCATCACGATCGTGTCTGGTCCGAACGCGCTCGGTTGGGTGCTTTGAACATCCAAAGCGCCTAAAACCGTTCCACCAATCGAAATGGGAACACCCGCTTCTGAACGCGTCTCGGGGAGAAGTTTGTTCTCCATGTGAATGGGATCTTCAGTGATATCCGAGGCAATGCGCGGCTGGTTGTTAGCGCTCACCCAGCCAATGATGGACGTTGAGCCGATCTCTAATTGATATCCGCTTTCAAGCAATGCGTGCGCGGCCGGGCTGCAGGCGGAGCGGAGCGCTGCATATTTCCCGGCGCGATCGACAAGATAAATAGCGGCGTGATAAAAATTAAATTGTTCAACGATAAGTTCTACGGTCCGGTTAAGCAATTCATCGAGGTTGGTTGAGGAGGTAGCACGCTGAGCTACTTCCGCCGCAGTTCGAATCTGACGGGTGCGTTCTTCCACTTTTTGTTCGAGAGAGCGATACAGGCTTGTTAATTCCTCGGCCATGTGATTGAATGAATCGGCCAGCGCACCAATCTCATTTTGGCTGTGGAAATCTGCACGGGCGCTGAAATCACCGGCGGCGAATTTGGATGTAGTGGTTGCTAATGATTGAAGCGGTTTAAAGACGCGCTGTGTTCCTGCTGAAATTACAATTGCTATCGCGATTAGAGCAATAATAATAATAATGAGAGTAAAAGTGCCAAGACTATTAAGCGGGCTGAAGATCACGTTTTGTTGGATCTCAAAAACGAGTCCGGCACTGATACTTGGCAGCCACGCGGCTTGCGCCAAGACTGGCGCGTTGCTGCTATTGTTAAATTGCAAGGATACAGGCGTGCTTTTTCCGCTAACCATCATGACCTTGAACGCGGCTGTTAGTTGAGTGTTTTGCGATGGTGATGGAGTCAATGCCGTTAATTGCATCGTGTGCGGATCGATCCCCACAATTTTTCCGTCATGAGTGACAAAATAAGCATTCGAAGATGGGGTAATGTGGATCAGGTTCTGTAAGACATCCTGTAGGCTTTGCTGCTCGGTGATACCCACCAGCGTCCCTTGATGCGAACCGACTCCGGTCTGATATTGGGTGATAGTAATAAGGACAAGTTGATTGTTATAAAGCGGGGGAAAGTTGTAAATAGAGAAGGTTTGATCATTGCTATTCGCAAGCATTTGATAGTATTGCGAATTTGCAAGAGATACGCCTTCCCATAATCGCTGGCTGGCGATTTGAATAGTGCCATTAGGACGCATCAGAAAGAATTGGTTGAATGTAACTTTGTCCGCTTCAGGAGTCAGTGTACGCATCTGCTCTGTTAAATTATCTCGGAGGGCGGCGAAATTAACGTTTTGAGGATCTTCAGAAAGAGCGGAATCCAGTTCGTTATCGAATTCTGATTGGCGCACAAAATTGTCGAGACGGATTTGTTTTGTTTTGATCGAAAGATCAAGCTGGCTGAGTTGATCACTCAGTTGGTTTTGCATCTGCACCGTAACTTGATTGCCGAATAAAGTGCGGGAACGCCAATACGCCGCACCCGCCATAAAGATGAACGGGATGAATGTGAAAATGATCAGCGTCCGTGTTAACGACCCTACCAGACTAGATCGAGATGCAGGGCGTTGGAGTTCTGCTGATGTTTTCTCTGATTTTGTCATAGTGGATTATGTATATTCCCAAACTTCTTCGTCGTTAAGAATGCGCCGGATTTGTTCGGGGAAACGATCGGGGTCTAGCGGCTTTCCAAGGAAGCCGTCAAAGCCAGATGCTTTGGCTTTGTTCATCTGTTCGGGGCTTGCTTCGGCGGTAACCGCGACGATCCTTACAGACTTGAATCTTTCTGAAGCGCGGATTTTCTTCTCTGCCGCATATCCATCTTCGTAGGGTAAGCGGATATCCATTAAAATCAGATCCAACCGGGGCAGGGTGTCGGCGTATTCAACGACTTCGAAGCCCGATGTCTTCCATTCGCAGTGGATGCCAAGATAGCCGAGCATGCGGGCGATCAAAACAAAGTTGGATACATTATCTTCGACTACCAAAACCGTTGCATCCTTGGGAATGTTGGGCTTGCGAACGGGCTGGGTGTCAGATGCAGTTGAATTAACCATTGGAGTTCCTTTGAATGAATCGTTCTACTTGTTGTGTTAGAGTGTCAATGTCAATCGGTTTTTGAATATAGCCATCACATCCGGCTTCCAAAGAACGTTCTCTGTCGCCGCGCATCACGTTAGCAGTCATGGCTATGATTGGGGTTTTCGCCAATTCTGGCATTTGTCGGATCTTGCCGGTTAAGGTGTAGCCGTCCATGTCTGGCATACTAATATCCATTAGAATTAAATTAGGCTTTTTGGTCTTTAGATATTCCAGCGCATCTGCGGCGTTCTTCGCCTCATCCACTGTATAATCATCAGCGCCAAGCACTCGCCGGACCAGATTCCTGTTATCAGGATTGTCTTCAACATACAAGATCGTTCCCTTTTCAGACATAGTGTTCTTTACCTTCTAGGTATGATTTTACTTGGTGGGAGCCGTAGTTAGCATAACAGCAGGATTACAAAAACTTAACAAAATAGTCGAGGCCCAGCCTCGACTAGCGCGAGATAGAATCCCGCCTTTCGCGCATTAGAGAAAAGCCTTCCTTCCAGTATAAAATAATAATGACGAAGAGCGGGTGATGGGACTCGAACCCACGATATCTTGCTTGGGAAGCAAGCGTTCTACCACTGAACTACACCCGCTAGATGGGAGGAATTATATATCAAGACTTACGATTGAGCAACTTATTCGTCAAATCGACTAAAGCTTTTCCGGCTTCATTTTTCGGATTGATCTTTTCCAAAGTATTTAGCGCCTGATTTGTTATACGTTGAGCTTCGGATTGAGCGTATTCGCGTGCTCCTTCATCAGCCAGCAATTGAGCGACCGCCGCCGCTTCATCGGAATGAATAGCGGATGCGGTCCATCTGCGAGCGAATTTACCCTTTTGGCTGATTCCATATAATACTGGCAAAGAATTTTTCCCCTCGAGCAGATCGCTCGCTGCCGATTTACCAGTTAGCGCCTCATCGCCCCAGATGCCGAGAATATCATCTTGAACCTGGAACGCCAGCCCGAGGTCCCGACCAAAGAGGCGATATTGATCAATTGTTTTATCGTCTGCGCCGCCGAGGATCGCGCCGACTTGCGTGCAAGCAGAAATCAGGGAAGCGGTTTTACCTTCGATCATGCTCCAATAATCTTTAATCGATAGATCGTTGCGATTTTCGTAAGCCATATCAAGATATTGTCCTCGAGTGAGATCAAGACAGGCGTTGTGAATCACGCGTGCGGTTCCGACAACGGTGTCGGGCGGAAAACCTTTTGCCAAATCCAGGATGGCTTGATTTGAAATCACAAACAGCGCGTCTCCGACGTTGATGGCTTGCGGCATATCCCATTTCTTCCAGACGGTCGTACGGCCGCGCCGCCTATCAGAATTATCTTGAATATCATCATGAACAAGTGAAAAGTTGTGAACCAGTTCAATTGCCGCCGCCGCAGGTAAAGCGCATAGCCATTTCGACTGATATGAAGCTGTTATCAGCAACACAATTAAAGGACGAATCCTTTTCCCGGTTGCCATGGATCCCGAACCTTCACCCGTCCAGCCCATATGATAGGTCAGCATTTCGTAGAAGGGGTGCAGACTCGGTTCATTGAGTCGCGCAACTTGATTTTGAAGTTCAGTTTCAATCGCTGGAAGCATGGCTTCGGTATATTCGTTTAAGGACATGATCGTTTCTCGCTCATAACAAGTTTAATTGATGCAACTCTGTTTGTAGTTGCTCGGGGGATTTGAAATGGATTCCGGCGAACCCCATCTTCTTCGCTGTGGTGATGTTAACTTCGGAGTCGTCAACTAGCAAGCATTCGCTGGCTGTATGATTTATCTTCTTTAAAGTTAGGTTGAAAATGGCTGGGTCCGGCTTGATAAGTTTTACATCGCCAGATAGAATGATCTTATCGAATAGATTAAAGAAATCGTATTGGTGTCGCACGAGCGGATAGGTCTCTGCTGACCAATTGCTCAAACCAAAAAGCGGATATCCAGCTTGCTTTAGTTCGTATAGAATTTCAACTGTTTCAGCGATTGGTCCCACAATTGAATCTTCAAAATAATCGTAATAAGCGCGGATGAGATGAGCGTACTTAGGAAATTGACCCGTCAGTTCTGCGATGCCATCCTCGAAGGGACGACCTCGATCCTGCTCTTCGTTCCATGAAGAAAAGTTGATCTCTGCAAGAAATTGATCAATTTGTCCTGGTTGATCAAAGAAGCGATTATAAAGTTTGTGCGGATCCCATTGAATCAGAACGCCGCCGAAGTCAAAGATGATGGCTTTGATG
>JBAUMB010000289.1:0-6631 GCA_049578465.1 Anaerolineales bacterium | reverse complement strand
TGTCCTCGGTGAGGATGCAGGTTCATTCACGGATCGACGCTTGCAAGCCATTGCACAGAGCATCGGCTTGGATATGAGCGCGTATAATTCGTGTTACAGTAGTCAAAAGTATTTGAGTCAAGTTAATCAGGATGGCACTGATGCGCAAACCTCCGGCATTCAAGGCACGCCGTGGTTTGTCCTAACTTATACCGTCAACGGTCAAACGCAGACCTCGACAGTGGATGGAAATCAACCCTTCAATGTGTTCCAGCAGGATATTGATAAAGCGCTGGCTGCGGCAGGCGCACAATAAAGTTATAATACGAATTGGGCGGCAGATTAATTATCCGCCGCCCTTTTTGTTTAATGTCCGAATAGCGAAAGAATCCAAACGATCAGCGGGGCGATCACGAGCGCGGGAAGAAAATTCCCGGCGCGGATTTTTTTGATCTCCAATAAACTGCTGAGCGCCAAGCCGATTAGAATCACACCGCCGGTTGCGGTCATCTCGTTCATCATGGATTGAGTAACGATTGCATTCAATTGAGCGGCGAGCAGGCTGATGCCTCCTTGATAAACGAGAATCATCAGCGATGAGAATAAAACTCCGACGCCGAGTGTGGATGCAAACGCTAGCGATGCGAATCCGTCGAGCACGGATTTGACCGCCAGCAAATTGTAATTGCCTGTCAAGCCGTCTTGAATCGAGCCGAGGATTGCAATGGGACCGACGCAAAATAATAATGAGGCTGTTAAAAAGCCGCGCACGAAATTATTGGAGGCGACTTCGCCGTTTGCATTCGTTGAATCGTTTTTTGCAAAACGCGCCTCCAGAATTTGTCCCAGTGATTGAAGGCGATCTTCGATTCTCCACCATTCGCCGAGCAACGCGCCGATCAGCAGCGCGCCCAATACAATTAAAGAATTTTCAGTTTTGAGAAACATTTGCATGCCAATCGCGCCGGTGAAGAGTCCCATGCCGGAGATGACGGTGGCTTTGAGTCGTTCCGGCACGCGCGCTCCGAAGATCAGACCGAGCGTTCCGCCGATTAAAATAGTAGCAACATTGATCAAGGTGCCGGTCATCTATTCTCCAGTGACGTGCAAAGATAATTGTTCTTTTATTCTTTTGCTAACGTTGTATTTTTCCCCGCGCTTTGATTCTCGATCAGTTCTAATACAAACAACAACGAAGACAAACGATTAAGATATTGTTGCAAAGCAGGATTCGTGATTTCTCTCGCATTGAATAATTCTGCCACACGCCGCTCCGCGCGGCGAATCACAGCACGCGCTAACGACAACGACGCGCCGCCGATTGAATCGCCGGGGATGATGAATTCATTCGGCATTTCAACGGTTTGGCTCAACAGATCCGTTTGTCCCTCGACCCATTGCACGCGGCCTTCATCGAAATGAAATTGATTTGCGTGTTCGGGCGCGGCAGCCACTTCCGCCATCAGCCGATAAAGATCGCGTTGCGCCTCGAGCAGAAGCGGCGTGGAACGCGGATCATGCACCGAAGCGCGCGCCAGTCCCAGCGCCGCGTTCGATTCGTCCAAGGTTCCGAGCGTCTCGATCCGCAAATGAAATTTTGGAACGCGTCCTTCGCCTAAAAGTCCGGTTGTGCCATCATCGCCTTTTCGAGTGTAAAAAGCCATGCGTAGATTATAATTCATGAAAGATGTCTGCCAAAGCCGAACGCAATTGGTTCAATCACATCTTCCCGCTCCTGATGGCGGGCATTGCCGTATTGATGCTTGTCTTAAGTCCGTTCTGGGCCGCGGATTGGTATCGTACGCCGTTCCTCGGTATGTTGCTTGAACCGAATAATGTGGTCAGTCAAATCGCTTCGCCGGGCTGGCCCGCGCGTGACACTGGTGTGATCTTTGCAGACCAATTGTTGACTCTAAATGGCCAGCCAATCCAAAATGCTTCCGAATTGATGACGTTTCTTCAGCAGAATGGCACGCAACCGGTTCAAGCATCTTTTGCGCGTCGCGCAGGCGGGACCTTTAACTTAACCATTACACCGCTAGCTCATCCGCCGCTTGGAGATTTATTTACATTATTCATTGTGCCGTATCTTGTTGGCTTGGCATTTATCGGCATCGGGCTTTGGACATACAACCTTCGGAGTGATCAGCGCGCCAGCCGCGCCTTGTTGGCTTTCACCTCCTCGTTAAGTGTTGCAACATCTTTGTTCCTGGATATGGATACGACGCGGCACGCGGTTTTATTTTGGGCTTTGAGTCTGGGCGTGATGGGAGCAAGCCTGGTACATCTTTCATTTGTCTTTCCCCAACCGATGCGTTTTGTTCTGCAACGGCCGAGCCTGCGCTGGTTGGGATGGATCATCTTCCTCGTGCTTGCCGTGCCGATGACGCTTGCGATCCTTCATCCCTCCAATCCGTATTTCTATATTAATACTTGGCAATGGGGTTATCTCTTTATTACGCTTGGCTTTGTATTTTTCCTTGGTACGTTGATCTATCGCATGTTTCGGAGCAACCTTTCGAATGTCCGCCAGCAGAGCCGCGTCATTATTTTTGGCGCGATCATCGCATTCATTCCCGCACTTTATTATATTGCACCGCTCGCCTTCGGCGTGTTTACTCAATTTTATGCCTGGCTGATTTTTCCGGCGCTGACTGTTTTTCCGCTTTCCATCACGTATGCAATTATCCGCTACCGTTTGCTCGATGTAGATCGCTTCTTCTCACGCGCACTCACACATCTGCTCACCCTCGGTGTGGCGCTTGCTGCATTCTATGTATTGCTGGCGCTCTTTTCGTTATCGCTTCAGCATGCCATTCGCGCCAGCGACCCGTTGATGATCGCAGCTTATTTACTGTTGCTGGTCATCGGTTTGAATCCTTTGCGCGGACTTATTCAACGCGGCATTGACCGGCTCTTCTATCGCGCGCCTGCCGATTACCGCCGCGCCTTGACCAGCCTCTCGCGCAATCTTGTGATCACGCCTGATCTCAGCCAAACTCTTCGCACTCTCGAAGATCAACTCATGCAGGCCTTGGCGCCGGAAAGATTCATTATCTATCTTTATAATGACGATCTCGGAGAATTTTTTCCGCATGCCACGCGCGAGGATTCTGCGCCGCCCTATCAAGTTGAAGATCCGTTGATTCAATTAATCGCTTCGGCGCGGACGCCGATCTGGTTTCCGACCGACGGGCCTTTGCCAACTCCTCTGCAGGATTCGGCCAATGTCTATCGCCGCTTGATGGGATTCACTTTTGTGCCGCTTCATTACGAAGGCAAATTGATCGGCTTCATGATGTTGGGTCCGCGCCGTTCGGGCGATTTATATACAAGCGATGATTTGGATTTTCTGGCGGCCGTCGCGGCGCAATCCACCTTGGCGCTTGAAAACGTGCGTCTCTTTGCCAACCTGCGCCGCAATTTGGATCAGACGATGGAAATGAAAAACCTGATGGATAACATTTTTGCATCCATCGCAACCGGCATCATCACAACCGATTTGGATCGGCATGTCACTCTTCTTAATCGAGCGGCAGAAAATATTTTGGGCGTGAATGTCAGCAACGTGATCGGCGAGTCGCTCGCGAACGCGGTTCCCGGTTTCGGCGCGGAAATGTCTGACGCTGCTAATGGAACACTGAATAAAGGCGAGAGCTTTATCAGTACCGAACTCAGCAACAAAGTCCCGGAACGAGGCGATTTATTTTTGAGGCTTTCGGTCTCGCCTCTGCGCGATGCGTATCTCGGCACGAAAGGCGCGACGCTTGTGTTCGAGGATTTAACTGAGCGTCATAAGCTGGAAGCGGAACGCGAATTGATTCGCAAAACGTTTGGTCATGTGGTTGCGCCGCGCGTCCGTGACCGGTTGCTGGCTAATCCTGATAATCTTCAATTGGACGGTGTCAAACAAATCGTCACGACTTTGTTTGCGGATTTATCGGGCTTCACCACCTATGGCGAAAAACATAATCCTGAAACGGTCTTCAGCGTGCTCAATCAATATCTGGCTTTGGCGGCGCAAGCCATTTTGGATGAGGAAGGGACGCTGGATAAATTTATGGGCGATGCGGTGCTGGCGATTTGGAATAGCCCCGATCCGCAAGCGGATCACGCCTTGCGCGCGGCGCGCGCCGCATTGAATATTGTCCGGTGTTCGATGGGTGCCCATCGCAATTTCAATGATCCCGAACAGCACATGATGTTCCGCATCGGGATCACGACTGGACCCGCCATTATCGGCAACGTCGGCACCCGGGAGCTTTTCAATTACACCGCGATTGGCGATACGGTTAATCTGGCGCAGCGTTTGCAAGCCTCTGCCAAGCGCGGACAAATTCTTTTGGAAAGCAACACATATGAAATCATCAAAGATTTTGTAAATGCGAAAGCGTTGGATCCAATTTCCGTTAAAGGTCGCGAGCAAGTTGCGGAAGTGTATGAACTCAAAGGGTTGAAAACATAAATGTCATTGCGAGGAGCCGTGTAGCGGCGACGTGGCAATCTCATGTAACAATCAATTGAATGTTTAAGGAGATTGCTTCGCTTCGCTCACAATGACATAATCAGAACAATATGCCAAGAAAATCTACTAAGACTTCTTCTTTCGGTTCGCCGGGGCGCGTTGGACATGACGCTTCAACGTTTTATTCTGCGCATCTTTACGACGATCAGCCGCAAGCGGAAGAATCAAAATATATCGAGAATCCGATTCCATCCGAAAAGCTGGATACGATAATTAATTCATCATCGGAGCAGATGAAGGAACTGCCGGATAATTCCGTGCATTTGATGGTCACATCGCCGCCATATAACGTGGGCAAGGATTACGACGATGATTTGACTCTTGTTGAATATTTAGCTTTTCTCAAACGCGTCTGGGCGGAAACCTATCGCGTGCTCGTCCCCGGCGGACGCGCTTGCATCAACGTCGCGAACCTCGGACGCAAACCATATATTCCATTGCATGCGTTCATCATTCATGATATGACCGAGATTGGTTTTTTGATGCGCGGCGAGATCATTTGGGATAAAGGCGCCTCGGCGAGTTCATCTACGGCGTGGGGCTCATGGCAATCGGCGTCGAATCCAACCTTGCGCGATACGCATGAATATATTTTGGTTTTCTCAAAGGGAAACTTTCGCCGCGATAAACTGGATGGAAAAACCGACACGATTTCCAAAGAAGAATTTCTTGAATACACAAAATCTGTTTGGTCGTTTGCGGCGGAATCTGCTAAGAAGATTGGACATCCCGCGCCGTTCCCAGTTGAATTGCCGCATCGTTTGATTCAGTTATATACATTCAAAGATGAAGTTGTACTCGATCCATTTATAGGATCGGGTCAAACCGCGCTGGCAGCATCGAAAGCCGGACGACATTATGTGGGATATGAGGTCAATGAAGAATATTTGAAGTTGGCGGAAAAGAGAATTGCCAAATGATAAGGTCTGCACAAAAGTGCTATAATGAATTTGCGTAATTGGGACACACAGGCATTAAAAATAGTTGGCGGAATTGCTTATCCACAATATATATTTCATAATTCAATTTAGGGAAAGTCAATGCTAAATAATCCAGATTTGCCACAAGAAATTAATCCTGAACCCATTTTTACATTCCCGCCTATTGCAAATTTTTGGCGCAGATTTTTTGCTTGGCTCATTGACTCTCTTCTGCTTGGATTAATAGGGCAAATAATCGGTATTTCGTTATCATCATTCCTCTTTAGAATTGGACCTTATGGCCGGCCCATAGGATTACTTTTCATTATCCCTTATTTTGGCATAATGAATTCGAAAATTGGCGGCGGCCAAACTATCGGCAAACGATTATTAAAAATTGCAGTACGCAACAAGAACAACGAACCTATCGAGTTGGGAAGATCAATAGTCCGAATTCTTCTTTTATCGTTGCCAGTCTTATTTAACGGTTGGGCGATACCGCTATTTCAAAATTATGTTATAGAGTGGTTCTTGTCTCTCCTAGTCTTTGGATTGGGCGGAGCAATTTTTTACACTATGCTTTTCAACCTAAAAGCAAGGCAAGGAATCCATGACTTGCTTTTAGGAACTTATGTTATATATCTTCCCGGAAAACCAATAGAAAAATTTCCAGCAACATCGCGGATTCATTGGACAGTAACAAATATATGGATGTGTCTTGTAGCTGTTGGCACTTTGATTATAATATTTGTTGCCCCGTCCTTGATCTCAAAGTCGCCATTGGCACCGGTCATGAGTCTCTACAATACTCTTCAAAACGATCCACGTTTTTTTACCGTCAGCGTGAATGATCAAACATTTTACGGATCAAATGGAAGAGTAGGTCGTTCTTTGATTATCACAGCTTGGTATAAAGGCATACTTGATGAGAATAACAGAAAAGAAGTAGTTGACAGCATTGCTAAAACAGTCCTTGAAAATGCCAAAAACATTAATGAGTATGATGATATGCAAATAAGAATAACGTCCGCTTATGATATTGGTGTTGCTAGTTCAAATTATAGTATTTCATTTTCAAATTCCATTCAAGATTGGCGTAATGAAGTTTACTCTAGCGGGTTTATTCCTTCTTTGATGGGATATGCTCTTGCACTTCGATAAAACAACCGCCAATATGTTTTATTTTGAATAGTCAACGCCTTAATAT
>JBAUMB010000288.1:0-14063 GCA_049578465.1 Anaerolineales bacterium | reverse complement strand
GCTCTTCCGAAAAAGAGAATTGTTCCGGGCTCTTCTAGAATTTTTTCCTGGTGCCATTTAGCAGATCGAGCATATAAGCTCAACGGGATATACGAAACCTGATCGCTAGGAATTCCGTAGATATGCTTTACAAGTTCAACCTGGTTTGACCCATTGACGATCACCATGTCTGATCCAAAGGCTGCAATTCGATTGGTTCCCCAGACGACAGATCCAGGTAAACGTTCCCCGGTGTTTGCAACCGGAACGATAATGGTTGTAACCACAGGAATATCCTTTAAGAGTAAAGCCAGAACCGCTAACCAGATCTCTCCGGGATTCAATAAAATATGCAATACATCAACTTTATCCTCATACATCATCGCATGGGCCAATTCACGAAAGAAGAAGAATGAATGATAATCCCGCATACGAGGCAAATGCAGCAAACGCACTTTGCATGTTTTAGGCAAGACCCCATTATCATAGAGACGCTCTACAAGCTGCTCGTCGCTTCCCAGTTCTTCGACCGCCTGTACATAATCGAGATATAAAGTAACGGGATTCCCTGCTGCATCAAACCCGTTAGCAAGATCTATCGTATAGTCCGTTTGGGATCGACTGATCAGTCCAATATGCATACCAATGTCTCTTTTCCTTCAGGTTTCAGCCCTCGAGGTAATTAAATCTTTCCAACACTGGCAAGAGTTTGGAGTTGAGTTCCGCAATAGTTTTAGAACCCAGCTTCACCATATAATCTCCGGGAATCCCTTTGCGAACATGCTGATGAATATCCTCGTTTTTGGGTCTCAGGTGCTCCGCCTCGTTCAAGAGTGAATCGAAAAGCTGATCACTGATTTCAAGCCCGCAATAGTCCAGCAATTTTTTCAGCCAACCTTGAAAGTCGGATGTCATTTCTTCATATTTTGTAAAAAAAACGTGAGGATAACGATCCAATAGAAGGGTGGCATAGCGCTGATAAGTGGCAAAAATCCTGTCACACTCGTTCTCGACATATTCGTCGATCAGGACATTCTGGGCTTTACGCCTCATTGCCATAAAATTATTATATTTGCTTCCAAATTTGGATGGTTCCGGATGGCTAAATGCATATGAATAATATTCTGAAACCAACACGTCGCGCGGGTCTCTTAACATCAAGATAACACGATATCTTTCAAGTTCCTGAATCCCTTCCACCATGCCGCCAAAAACAGTATACAAATAACCGGCAGGCTTAAATAAATACTGATACGATTCCATTTCGCGACAAGAAAGCTGATCGAGATAGGGAAAATTCGTATGAAAAGCATATTCGGCTAATCCTACCGTGGTCATGCCATTTTCAGCCGCGCAGCGCCCGAGAAGATCACGAACATGTTGAGTAGCAGCCTTGTTTGCGGAAAAATGAATAATGCTAGGAAGAGTGTTGTCACTTTGATGCTTACCTTGAATCAGATCCATCTCAACCTTGAGATGTTTCTGCAAATACCTTCTTAAGAGATAATTTCCAGTTGTCGGAAAATCCCATAAGAATGTTTTCAATTGATCCTTTACCATTGAAGGTAAATTGCTTTTCATCGACCTATCCTTTAATCTTGATTCAAGCATGTCCAAATACAATATCAATTAACAATCTTGCTGTAAGCCTTCAAAGATTGCTCGGCAATCACATCCCAATCGTATCTTTTCACGACCAACTCTCGCGCCTCTTCAACAATTCGGTTGTATAGCGCCTTGTCGGTCAGCAGGCGAATCGTCTGTTCCGCAAACTTGTCAGGACGGTCCGCAATTAAGAGATGTTTATCATCGACAACTTCCAATCCTTCGCAGCCAATCGTAGTAGAGACCACCGGCCGACCTAAAGCCATCGCCTCCAGAATTTTCAATCGTGTACCGCCACCGGCTCGCAGAGGAACAATGCTCAGCGTAGATCGCTGATAGTACGGCAGAACATCTTCAACGTATCCGGTTACAAAAATATTCTTATCAGCCAAACGGACCACGTCGGAAGTTGGACTCGCCCCAACAATCCAAAGCCGAATATCCTGAAATATTTTTCGAATATATGGCAGGATTTGATTGCAGAAATAAACCGCCCCGTCAATACATGGAGCGTAACTCATAGAACCAATAAACAACAAGGCCGGTGGATCCTGATTAACTTCTAAGCGCTGATATTTTTTTGTATCCGTACCATTCGGAATAACTTCAACTTTTAGGCGCGGGTTTCTGCCTAACAAAGCTTTCCGCTCTGCCTCGGATACCACTAAGCACTGATCAAACTTCTCCGCATAGGCCGGCTCCCATTTGAACAATTGTCGGGCAAAAATCCAAGTTCGTAAGCTTGATATCAGATTTCCTTCGATTCTGGAAATCCGCTGCGACTGATCGAAAGCGACATTATGAAAAGTAAGTACAGATTTACAATGAGCATTTAGGTCAATGTTCTCTCGGTATAAAGCCAAGCGTGAATGTTCGATCTGGACAATATCAAAGTTCCCCTCCGAAGTTAAACGATTTATCAAATTAGCCATTTTTTTTGAATAGAGCAATCGTAATTCAAAGGGCCAGCCTTTTAGGTAATATCCAAACATTTCCGGCAAGCACGTCAATTGGTTAGGCCACTCATGATTTACAACTTCCACGCGACGACAAAACGTCAACAAATGCGAAATGCTCTCAGCCATAGCCGGTGTAGCGAAAAGGGCAAGAAGATGTACCTCGTGCTGCTGAGCAATACGCTTAATAAGGTTGTATACACGGATGGTATCCCCGGCGAAAGCAGGATAAGGCAAATAATCAGTGATTAGCAGAATACGCATTCTTTCACCCGACGACAGCCCCTCGATTTTTCACGACATCGAACATATAATCTTCCATGGCATCAACAACTTGTTCCAACATAAATCGCGAATGAATTGTAATTAAGGCGTTATGACTTAGGCGGGATGCTAAGCCCGGATTTTTAAGAAGCGTCTTGATGGCATCAGCCATATCATTCGGGCTATCAGGCGGGATTAATAATCCATTCTCCGCATTCGTGATTATTTCCGGCACGCCGCCACTTTGAGCGGCAATAACAGGCAAGCCACGAGCCATGGCCTCAATGACGACCCGGCCGAACGGTTCTTGCCAACGCGAGGTGAAGAGCAATGCGTCATAACACTGAAAGCGCTTCATTACTTCACTTTGGCTTAACCTTCCTAAGAAGGAAACCCTGTCATTTATTCCCAATTTACAAGTTAACTTTTTGAGGAAATCGAGAAAATCGGGGTTTCCATCGCCGATAATATCAAGATGCACCAAAGGTTGAGAAAATTCTGCTTTGAGGTTCGATACAGCTCTTATGGCGATATCTGGTCCCTTCTCTGGTTCGATCCGTCCACTAAACACCAAACGAATTACGCCATCTCCAGGTAGAAATGGATCCGCGCGCTTGCTTGGATCCAATAGAGAACTCTCGGGCAATCCACTCGGCACGACCGCCGTTCCAGACGCAAGGAAGCCGGTTTCAACGTAATAGTCCTTAACATATTGGCTGATGAACAGAAGATTATTTAGCTGTAGCTTCTCGAAATCCCTGCGGCTGAAGACAAGAGAGCGAAAAAACATTTTTGCAAATGACCCCTTTTCATCCGCAAGTTGTTTGTTGCGAGCAAGCGAATAATCCTCAATGCGGAAGCACATTGGAATCCCGGCATCTTGTATTGCGAGCGCGGGACTTATGGTCAGATGACCAAGATGCCATAAAAATGCTATATCGGGTCGGATTGTTGAAATCATACTGCGTGTGATCATATAGTTTCTGCGGGATATCACTATCCTGCGCAGTTGAAGAAGCCGCTTCAAAAAGTAAACTGATTTCCTTAAGCGGTCTTGAGAACTATTTTCTAAAAAAGAGGAATCAAAATCCAGCAACCGGTTAACTTTTCCCGGCGTCAATTTTTGATCCAGCCCCCAAGTGCTAGTCAGGACGGTCAGTTCGTGGCCTCGATCTATCAGAGCATCCACGCTGTCTCTACAATTCAACTCATAACCACCAATATGACAAGGGGGATATAAGTCACTCACTACTAAAATCTTCATGGCTCCAGACCCTTGTGTGCCTCAAGTCTGTGCGTGATCGACTTGATCATCTTCTCAGCTTCGGCACACCCAAAGGAAAAATCATCTTTGGTAATAACTGAAAAGAAGACATTCGCCAGGATAAGCAAAACGATTGCACTGATTTTGAAAATAAGGTTGTCCACTGGGATTAAAAAGATCAGAGCCGCCCAGCAGACAAAAATCGCGAGCGGTTTTAGGTATGCGGACAGAACATGAATCGGAAATTTTCGAGTCAGAAATATATAGTTTAGCGGATTAGTTACTGCCGGCCCAGCAATTTCCGTAATGCCCGCACCGACGATCCCCAACACGGGTAAAAGTAACCAATTTAACAAAAGGCTGATCCCGGCGTGCGCTAGATTAATCTTTGCCGGTTTATCTGACTCGCCAACCGCAACCAACGCCTTGCCCAATAAATAACCGATCAGGGTCAAAGACAAAGCCACCGTCAACATGAAGAATACTGGTGCCGCAGTAACATATTTATCTGAGAAAAGCAACCGTATGATATCTTTGCCAAAAACCAATGTGATTCCAGCAATCAACAGGCTGATAAATGTAACTAAACGCAACGCATTGCGCAGCAGCGACTCTGCTTTTTCATGCTCATTTGCCGCATGAAGGCGAGAAAATAAGGGAAAGAAAACCGTGGTGTAGGCATCGAAAAAAGACAAAAGGCTATCTGGAATTCTGCGAGCAATCGCAAAATATGCAACATCGGCGGTAGGCAACAGAGCCGCGATCATCAAGGTATCTATCGAGCCATATAAATAGCCCAAGATGTCGTTAAGCTGAAGAGGAAAACCAAACTTGATAATATCTCTCATCAAAGAAATCTCAATCAGCAAATATTTTCGGACCGGTATAGAAACAAACATATATACACCGGCAACCAAATACGCGATCAAATACGAGCACGCGAGTACTGCCAAACCGCTGATCGGCAGTGCGATGAGGAAAAATAATAGAATGAGATTTAAGAAGCTGGAAAGAATATCCCAAACTGCGATTTCTTTAAACCGTAAAAAACCTTGCAAGATTGATTGCATGGTAGAAGTAACGCTGCCCAAGAAAAACATCATGATCACCAGAGCAAAAGAGGTCGCGCCCTCCTGAACGTGAAAAAGTTTGAAGAGGAGCGGCGCAAGTACCACAGCTATTAGAGCCATAATCCCAAAGGCCATAAGACGCAGGGTTAAGAATGTATTCACCAATAATTCTTTCTGGTGAGCATCTTCTGCGATTGCGAGAAATCTGGGTATTGCAAGGCCAAAGCCCAGGGTAGTTAATTGCGATAAAAGACCGGAGATCAACGAAAGTAGAATAAAGCTGCCATAGACATCCGCCGAAAACTTCCGCGTTGAAGCCACGGCTAGCGCCAAGCCTAATGCCATCGTTATGACATTAGCAACTGTCAACCAAGCAGTTCCTGCCACAGCCTGCGAGGCGCTATCGTTATTCAAGTGGTTTACATCTAAGTTTGTCATCTACAGCTACTTTAGAAACTCTTAAGATTAAGAATCGAAAAAGAATAAGACAGCAACACCACAATTAAAAAAGCTGTGGTCCTCAGAAAGAACTTGTAATCTACTATGACGCTATCAACCGGACTAAATGCCACAGTTAAAGGCTAAAAGAACTGAGTGGCATAGCCTCAGATACAACACACATTTATGAGAAGCTTTTTTGTGATTCAATTGACGCTCTTCAGTGAAACATGAAAATGATCCTGATTTAACCGGAAGATAACCTCGTTGATCCCGATCATAATTCCCAACAACGGAGTCCAATACGACTCCGCAAAAATTGGGTTGACAATGATTGCCGGAAGTATGCCAACCACCGACACCGCGAAGCCAAGCACGATCGCCCTTTGAAACGGATCCGGGATTTGTCGCCAATATTTTAAACTACGCTGTAAGAAGAGAAAAAGGAACCCGATAAAAAACAAATAACCAATGATGCCGGTTTTTAAAATCATCCAAAGATGCCCATTATGAATATAGGCTAATTTGTCATATCCTAATACCCCAAAATCGATACGGTTATCCTGGGGTCGATAAGCCGCCCCCAACCCCAACCCGATCAGTGGATGGGCGGCAATCTGTGGGATCGCATATTCTGTCTCCACTGCGCGATAAGCGAGGCTGCTTTCACCGAGCGTATCGGGATTGAGCAAGGTATCAAATCTGGTTGCGACGCCATTGATGAAGGATTGAGTCTGATCCCCTGCTAAACTCAGGACTAAGAGCGTAGTCATAATTACGATCACTACCAACCAAACTGCCAAATTGGCAAATCTTATTTTTTCAGAAATCGAAATCAAAAAAACCACCAGGAACATGGCAATAGCTACGGCAACCCAGAAATTCCGGTTGAAAGTTACAATTACCGCAAGACCCACGATAAACAACAGCAAAAATCTGAAAATCAATTTTGATTTAGATGGGTCCTTGTCAAAAATCAAGAGAACAGGAATAGTAATAAGCGCTACAAGCACCAGCGATTGGCCGGGCGGAAGCACCCGAGTTACCCCTGGATCACTTGTATTGGCCGTATATAAAACCTCGACGCGTCCGGGTAAGATTTGGGTGATATCACCTAGGAAGTATTGAGCAATCATCATTAATGCAACCAAGATTGAGAGCACAAATAATCCATTTAACAATCTACGCAAATGCTTTTCATCGTTGATCATATTCGTGACAAGGAAGAAAGTCAGGTATAAATTAACCACCCGCAACTCGCCCAAGCTCTGATTAAAGGTCACCGTTCCATTCACAATGGCCAACACGGTGGAAAACACCGCGACACAATAAAAGGCCAAAAGTGGAAAATCCAGAGGAGTATGATTAAATGAAGTGTTAGGCTGACTCCAAACACGCAAGAGAAGGATCGCAATCGGAACAAACAGAAGAAAATCCGATACAATTAAGTGACCGACGCCAATCGGAATGCTAGGCAAGGTATTCTCATCAAAAATTGTGGCCAGTAAAAGCAAAAGCCCCAAAAGTGCAAACTCGGGCCACCGCCAAATCACAATTAAATATATGAACGCCCCCAATCCTATTATGAGAAAATACGAAGGCAGCCACACACTTAACAAGCCCAAAAGCGCGCCAATACAACAAGTCACAATGACTTGCAGTGAGAACGACACTTGCCTGAAAATATGGAGGCGCATTGGACTTTCTCTTTTCTTCCTTTACCGTCTTCTGACTATATGCTTCAATCTATGCTTGAAAACGTTTGATCGAATCCACTACGTATTTGATTTCTGCCTCATTGATTTCAGCATACATCGGCAAAGATAAAATCTGTGAAACTACATCCTCAGTCACCGGTAGATCCCCTTTTTTATATCCGAGGAAATCCACTGCTTTTTGCAGGTGTATAGGAACAGGATAATGAATACCCGTGAAAACTCCTTGTTCCTTAAGAAACGATTGGAGCTCATCGCGCTTGGGAGTTCGAATCACATATAGATGATACACAGGAATATTTCCGCACGCCTCTCCCGGTAGAACTGCCTGAGCGCCGATCAATAATCCGCTATACAGCCGCGCGTGCTCGCGGCGCTTTGCGTTCCATTCCGCAAGATGAGGCAATTTGGCGCGCAAAACCACTGCTTGAATCTCGTCCAAACGCCCATTCAAACCAACCAGATCATGGTGATAACGAACACCAGATCCGTGATCACGGATTTTACGAATCTTATCTGCCAGCTCAGAATCGTTCGTCGTAATAAAGCCGCCCTCTCCATAGCCGCCGAGGTTTTTTGAATAATAAAAACTGAACCCTCCCGCATCACCAATGGAACCGGCTTTGCGGCCTTTATACTCGGCACCGTGCGCTTGAGCACAATCCTCAATGATGCGCAGCCCATGTCGCTTTGCAATATCCAACAAAGGATCCATGTCCACCGTCTGCCCATAAAGATGAACCGGCAAAATTGCTTTAGTGCGTACAGTGATTTTTTTCTCCACTTGCGAAACATCCATCAAATAAGTAGCCGGATCAATATCCACAAAAACCGGCTTCGCGCCAACCAAGAGAATCGCTTCCGTAGTGGCTATGAACGTATGTGAAACTGTAATGACTTCATCGCCCGGACCAATGTCCATCCCGCGCAAGATAATATTAAGCGCGGCAGTGCCGTCGCTGACGCCAATGCCATATGCCGCGCCGCAGAAATCAGCAAACTCTTTTTCCAGCGCTTGAACATTCTCGCCTAAAAACAAATGCATTCCATCAAGCACCTTTTCAATCCCCGAAAGAATCTCCTCCTTAAGGGGTTCGTATTGTTTGTGAAGATCAACAAATTGAATATTCACTGTATCTCCTATACTTCTTCTATAATTCGAATAACATGAGCCGGATTTCCAGCGACCACATTTCCAGGAGGAACATCATGAGTGACTACGCTTCCTGCTCCTACAATTGCGCCTTCTCCCACTGTGACTCCACACAAAATAGTGACATTGCTTCCAATAGACGCCCGACGTTTGATTAAAGTAGGCGTACATACCCAATCCGCATCCGTTTGAAGCTGACCATCTCCTGTCGTCGCGCGAGGATATTTATCGTTGATAAACATTACGCCGTGACCGATGAAGACTTCATCTTCAATGGTGACTCCCTCACAAATGAAAGAGTGACTGGAGACTTTAACCCGCTTTCCAATTCGAGCTCCTTTTTGGATCTCTACAAAAGTCCCAATCCGGCTGTCATCGTCAATCTCACAGCCATATAAATTAACGAAGGCATAGATTTTTACATCCTTGCCAAGTTTAACGTCCGGTGCTATTCGAGAAAATTCAGCATTTACCATGGGATCAACTCGTGGGTGGCGCTTTTGGTTAGAGAACGCTGAGCCGCTTCAAGGATCTTCACGACGCGTAAACCGCTTCTGCCGGAGCTCTGGGGTTCAGTATGATTAATGATACTGTCCACAAAGTGCTTGCATTCCTGAAGCAGAGGTTCAACAAAACGTATGTTCGGCATGTTGATATCGCCAGAGCGGTAATTGTATTGAAACTCGCCGAAGCCATTCGTATAATCCGGTGCGTCAATACCTTTATCATAGATCTTGATCTTTCCCTCTGTCTCCATATCGTTATAAACAGCCATCTTCTTACTTCCGACAACTGTAACCCGGCGCACCTTGCAGGGGTCCAGCCAGCTTACATGAACATATGCAGTCAAGTTATGGGGAAAGATCAAACTCAAGTAAGCCACATCATAAACGCCGGGAATAACACACGGCATTCCTTGAGCACTTACTGAGATCGGGTTTTCATCGAGGAGGTACAGCAGGATTGAGATATCGTGCGGAGCCAAATCCCAAAGCACATTTGAGTCGCGTTGAAATAAACCAAGGTTTAATCGCGCGGTATCGATATAATAAAGATCGCCCAATTCTCTGCTTTCGATAAGCTTCTTCATGGCTTCCACGGCTGAGTTGTACTCAAACGTGTGACCCACCATCAAGGTCAATCGCCTTTCATCCGCGATTTTAATGAGGTCTTCTCCATCACAACTGCTAAGGGTGAGCGGCTTTTCAACCAAAACATTTAGATCATGCAACAAACACTCCTTAGCGACTTTGTAGTGCGTCTTGGGCGGCGTGGAGATCACCACCGCATCCAGTCCCATCTTAAAGAGTTCCTGATAATCATTCGTTAGAACAACTCCGGGATATCTTGACTTGGCGCGTTTCAATTGATCATCCCTTAAATCAGCAATCGCAACAAGCTGAGATGAGGGAAGCTCGTAGAAATTCCGCGTAAGATTTGGTCCCCAATATCCATAACCGATTACACCCACTTTTATCGAATCCACAGAAGAGCCCTCCTTTACATTGTTTATAGTATTGCAATATTAACCTGCCCCTCTCGTAGAAAGAATTACGAAAGGAGTTTTTAGAATAATCATAATATCAAGCCATACAGATTGCCGATGGATATAATCAATATCCAAGCGCACCTGTTCGTCAAAATTGGCGGTCGAGCGTGAAGTGACTTGTTGCAATCCGGTAATACCTGGCTGAACTTCCAACCGTTGCAGATGCCAAGGTTTATACATCGCGACCTCGTAAGGGATAGCTGGTCTGGGACCGACTAAACTCATATCGCCGATTAATACATTGAAAAACTGAGGAAGCTCATCAAGACTCAATTTCCGCAGCAGTTTGCCGGGCCGAGTTATCCTCGAATCATGCACAAGTTTATGAATACTGGACGCATCACCCTGCAAGGTTCGGATTTGTTCCTGATCGTTATTTATCAAAGCTTTTATATATGCCTGATGGACCGAGGAATCAGCATTATGATGCATCGTACGAAATTTATAACAACGGAAAGTAACTCTTTTCCAATACGAGCTTTTGCCTCGAGTCTGCCTTTTCGAGCCGACGCGTTCCTGCTTAAAGAATATCGGGCCCGGTGAATATATTTTGATCGCCAAAGCTATCAGCAGCATCAAAGGAAAAGAGATCACCAACAGGATCAACGAGGCAAATATATCCGCAATACGTTTCGCAAGATAATACCCACTACGATCCTTTGCGATCAACCGTAGTGCATCCGGATCATATTTGCGAATCAACTCAAAATCCACTTCGCTTTGCATGGCTATCTATCCTTTTGAAAAGAGCTATCCATTCCTAAAACAAGAATTGTCAATTGCTGCCAAAATATTCGCGTCCATTCCAGCTTAATCTATTAATCGTCTTTGCGAGGTTTCCTGACACGGTTACGCAATTGACTTCCAACCACTACAGCAACCAGAATCACAACAATCAAGAAAACTGCGACAACGATTAAAGGAAGCAGCCAACGTGGACGCGCAGGTGAAGTGGCAGAAACTCCGGCATTGGGTTGCAAGGCAATAACACCAGGCTGTAAGGACGGAACGCTCGTTGCGGGAATAATTGATGAGACACGCGTATCTTCGGTCAATACTTGACGATTATTAATGACGTCAAAATTACCCGCCAAATTAGAACGAAGCGTTGGGTCAATCAGGGCAGAAGTTGCCCAACTTAATCCCCTCGGTGTATTTCCAAGTGCCGCCAAGATAATATCATTTGAATTCCATGGTGAGGGGAACATTTCCAGATAGCCAAGCGGGGAATCAGGCGAGACCCGATACGTAACTTGCGAACTATTTATCGCCGGGAGGTTATCTCCGCTCAAAAAAGGTACTGGCAGAGAACTATTCATCTCACTGACTATTTGCGATTGGCTTGGAAGTCCAATCACCAAAAAGTTATATTTTTCTCGATCACCCTGAGGCACTTGATCGCTATAATAAACCGACAAGGCGCTCAGTGTTCCATTGGCGCTCTGCCCTAGATAAGTTGCAATCTGCAGCGCCGCGCGCCAAGAACTCAAATCATTATGTGATAACACAAAAGCGGTGCTTGCAAGTGCTGAATCATATATGAACGGCGCAGGATAACTTGATAAATCCAAATTAGATACTGGATTTAAAAGGATTTGGGTAAGAGGCAGATGAAAGCCCGACTCGGGCCAGACCTGAACCCAGAGTCCCTGGAGATTGCGAGGTGCACAATCATCAACGGGAATAAGATTAGCCCTGACGGTCAATACGTTATAACCTGGCAACACCGCAGAAGAAGGTATAGAAATTCCGACTTGATTGGTTGCCTGAGCGGCTGTAGCATCGTTCAAACGAACGCTTCCAATTGGTATATTGTTAACCGATACAACAATCCCTGAACGGTCATAACTTAGCAATGCAGAATTACCGAAAATCAAGTTGAAGCGCGCATCGGAGGCAACCGTCGAGCCAGGCGGGATATAAAATCGGTAGGAAACGGAATTCAGGCCGAGGTTCGAAAATAAGCTGCGAGAATACCCTATCTCAGCTAAAGTTTGATCCACTGGCTGCGGGGCCGAGGCGGCCACGGCTTGAATACTCTGAACAATAGAAACGTTCGGAAAACGATCAGAAAGCAAACGACCTGTAGAAACCGCTTGGGCCGCTTTCAAAGCTCCTAGATCTGTATTACCAGACACCACAAGAATCACGTGGCTTGTACTCCAAGGAGAATTAATCATTTCAATCACGCCGTCGTCTAGATTACCGCCGGTAACCTGGAACTGACCAGCATTGAATGGAATCGGGAGCTGCAGTTGCCCTAAAGTTGGCAACGAACCCGCTTTACCGACAAAAATTAAGTGGTTCGCCAATTTCTGATCCGGAGTAAGTTGGCTAACTGGAGTTATATCCAACAACAATGCATTGCCGGTTAAATTACCTAATCCGGCAGCCACCGTCATGGCATCTTGCAAGTCAGCAGATGATGGTTGATCAGGGATAACGACAATAGCAGAATCTGGAATAAATGATCCCTGATAAATCGGTTGAGGAAAATTAGCCAGGCCCGTGGCAAGAGCAACCGAATCGTGAGGCAATAAGAACTGGGAGCTTGTATGAATAGATAGAATTACTTGTTGATTAACATAACAGGCATCACTGCTGTCTAAAGTAAAACTAAGATTCATGCGCCCGTCAGAGGTAGATGAGATTAGGGCAATATCTGGCACGGCTAAACTTTCCTGAACTTCGCCAACTTGATTTAATTGCAAAACACCCAGCAATACATTATTTAGTGAAACCGAAAGTGTTCCCCCGGCCGTGGTCAATGATGAATTCGTTGATCCAGGAGCAGGGGTAGATGCAGCCTGACCAGTCGTATTATTAAAAGAAACGGTCATCGCCAGATTGAGCTCAGCGCCTGTCGTTAGCTTCCAATCAGCAGGCAGAGCAAAGGAAAAAGATGCGACATCCAATGGGCCAATAAGTTGAATCTCATTTCGGCCCAGCATTGTAAAAGTAACAACATTAGGGCTAGATGGTTGGATAACGACTTGTTGAGTTGCAGTTGGCACAGGAGTAGGACCAGGCACTTGTGCGGCGGCAGAGACAACCACGCCCATCACTAAACCTACCGATAAAACACCTACTAGCAATAGATTGGTAAGAACTTTACGCATATTCTTTCCTTTTCTTCTCATCGTTCTAAACACAGATTACTTTTCGATAGGATTCTTCTGCGCCCAAAACGGATTCTTCATCTCCCAAACATAAACGGGATTCTTGCTATCCCTTCGGGCCTGTTCCAAGGCATTATTTGCCTTCTCTAATAATTCAGGCGCAGAAATACTATTTCCATATTCAGCAGCGCCGATATGAGCATCAAGTTCAATCATGCCAACTTGTCCTAGATCCACCGGTTCTCTAAGCTCCTGATATATCCGTTCAAAGATTCCACTGGCTGCTGCGCCATTTGTATTAGGCAGCATAACAATAAAGCTATAGCCATTCCAACGGCCGATAGCATCATTGCCGCGCAGCTCCTTGCGAAGCGTATCCGTTACTCGATGAAAAATTCTCTGCAAACTCGCCGTTGGGAATGTATCAAAAATATCTCGCAATCCGCTCAACTCGACAATGCCAATCGAAAGGACGCCTTTGGGATCTTGAGCCAACTTATCCTCAACCAAAGCCGGAAAATATTTGATGCTATAAACACCTGTAACACTGTCCAAGTGCAGTCCTTGTCGGAAAGCTTCTACAGAAACACGAAGTTGTTCGCTAAGAATGGTCAGAATACCTCCAACAATCACGCCAAGTAAAGCAGCGAGAACTGCATCGCGTAATGGCTGGGGACTCGACGGCGTAGTGGGTGAAGTGGCCATGTCAAGAAAATCAATATTGATCACCTGGTTCATGTTGCGAGTAAAATTGATCGTCTCGTAACCGATTGCATTGGCCAGCTTCGCGGTCATTTGCGGATTTGGCCCTGTTACACTCAATTGGATAACACTAGAGTTAGGCAGGACTGTAGCCTTATACGTATATTCCTTTAAATCCCCAGGTTTAAGTTGTAGGAATGTAATCGAATCATTATAGATTTGTTGACTGCTCATTACCGTTGCATAAGT
>JBAUMB010000287.1:0-4629 GCA_049578465.1 Anaerolineales bacterium | reverse complement strand
ATGATATTGCCGATGAGAATGACGATCCAGAATTTTACGTTCGGCTCAGTTCCAGCCAGCGAAAAGATGGCGAGACTTAGACCGCCGTGTGCTACAGCAAACGCGCCCACACGCACAAAGGAAAGCGTGTTGCTTATCATGTCGATGAAAATTACAAAGAGGTCCATAAAAGATTGAATAATGAACATGACGAACCCACCAATACCTTTCCCTTCAATCAATGGGCGATGACCTTCGACCAAATTCCTGAAAAAACCAGAGAACATCATCAATAAGCCAAATATTACCAGACCAACAGGATAGAAAGGAAGTGGGAGTTTATAAATCGCAACCGCAATTTTTGGTGCAATCACAGTAGGACCAAGGAAATAGCCGAGGAAAGCAAGGAAATATATATAAAATATCAGCGCGACTAAGCCTGTATGTCCAAAGAACAAATGTGCCCAATCTTTTGAACGAATATTGTTGAATATTCCAAGCAAGAAGGCAAACAGCAAGAGAACGATGCCTACATCAATAGCAAGACTCAAAATGCTAAGAATATTTTCAATCGGGCTGATCCACAGCGGCTCGAAATGGAAATGAAGATAGGTATCAATCGATTGACCTTCAAAGCCGAAAATACTTCCGTATAAATATCCGAACACAGCCGCAGATGCGCCGCAATAAGCAATCAGCAACCCAAGGCTTTGCATCCCTTTCGCAAAAACCCTATTGTGTATCAACAGACCTAACACAAGCAGAACCAATCCTTGTCCCAAGTCTCCAAACATCGCGCCGTATAAAAGCGGGAACGTGACAGCCATCAAAAGTGTTGGATCTAATTCACCGTAAAGAGGCCGCGCATATGTATTGACCAGCATTTGGAACGGGCGTAAGAATTTATTCGTTGATAAAGCTACCGGCACATTAAGATTTTCTCCATAACGCGTAGTGGGCAAATCCTCGATGAGGATTTCCTTGGATGCCGCTCGAAGCCGATTTGTTAATCCATCCAAATCGTCAACCGGCACCCAGCCGGTAACCACATACGTGTGCTTCAACTGTCCATAGCGGACAATCGCATCCGACAACACGCGGCTTGTATGAACCTGCCCCAATAAATTCAGCAAGTCTTGTTTATGTGTTTCAGCAAGTTTGGCTAACGATTCTTTCGCACCCGCAATACTACGCTGCGCCTCTTCGATTGATCGATGAAGAGACTCAATAATCTTTGCGGGAGTTCCCTGATATTCATCCGGCAAAACCAACGGATTAAGATAAGCGCTGCGAGCGGCGCGATCTAAAACGTCAGAGTTGGATTGTGATCCAGCTAGCCAGACGACCGGCTTCTCTGAGTCTGATCGGAGAGTCAGGAAGACATGAGGCACGCGCGCCAAACTTGTTTGTAATCGGTCAACATTTGCGGCCGGGATCAATCCAAGCGTTGAATGAACGTAATGAGAATTGCGAAGCGCACTGACATCCAAATCCACATCAGCAACAGGTTCAAGTTGGCGCAGGACACTTTCAAGCTGCTCCAGCCTTTTCTTTTCGTTCGAGAGTTGATCGCCTGATTTCTTTACTTCTGACTCGATTAGTTCCAATGTCGGACGGATCTTCTCAACATCAACCATCGCATCGAAATCGGACGCCGGCGGCTGACCTTCCTCAATGGAAAGCGCTTGCATCGCAATCTGGATTCGTCTCTCAAGCGCGGCATACGAAGCGGCACTTTCTTGCCATGTGTTTGCTGAACCGGAAGCCACGCCGGGATAATTACTATCGGTTTGATGAAACACGCCGTAACTGCTTAATACTTTTGTTACTGCCAGCAAATCTTTGGCAGGGACGATCAATTCGATCTCCGTCATCGCTTTAGGAAAGAACATTTAATCTCCATCATCTTTGAGAGTGATTTTGTTCCAGAACTAAATTTCAATCAACGAGTTCGAAATCACGGTTGATCATTTCGCTAAAACTGTTTTCAATAAAAATGGTCGAAACTCGTCATCTGGTGCGTGCGTAGATTTAGCTTCGATTAATAAGGTCAGGTCTTGAATTTCAAGATCGCTCAAAATCAAGAATGCCAAAGGCAAACCGATATGAAACGGATTGCCCACAAAAGCTGCCATACATTGCTTCATCACCTGCCGCTTTAGCTGTGATTCCAATTTCGGCAAACCGCTGCGAGGGTCGTTCAATAGAGCGGCGACATCCGTAATTCCCGGATAGATGCGTTCGATCACGGAGGGAATATCCACGCCGGCCGCAATCGCACGCACATCTTCATCGTGCAAACGATAGCCGAATGGCAAGGTGTAATTGATCAACTCTTCTTCGGAGAGTTGATAATAAACACGGTAGCGAATCGCCCACATCAGATTGTTCATATCCAACAATGAACCCACGATCCGCACAGCTTGATCTCGATCCGAACCCTGTAGCTGTTTGGCTTCCTTCCACAACTGACGCCAGTAATTCAAATCCAGTGCCACTTCCAAAGGGAAAAGATTTTGCTCCACCGTGTAACGTTTCATCGCAAATGAAAGCGTATCGGCATAAGGAGTATTGTTCAACAAGTCAACCGCGGCGGAAATATTTCCCGTTTCCACCATTGCTTGCAATGGAAGAACCGTCATCGACCCAATCGGGAAAAGGACATCGCGTATATGATCCCAAGACGGATCCGTCACGATGCCGCGCAAAACGGCCTTCAAATTTTCTACTTCAAAATAACGATACAACTGCGTGAGCAGCGGACGCGTCTGTTCCGGTGACATGTATATGACAGTATGATATGCGTCTGCAAGTTTTCCCTTGATTTGCAAAACGATTCGGCGCGGCACAAAATCTTTCTCTTTCAAATTATCCAGATAAGAGCCATAGGCCGTATGTTTAAGCTGACTAACAATATTCAAAACATCAGGAGCATCGCTTAGGCGGCTTAAATCCTGCGAGCTTAAAAGACTTGAATACATCGCACGGACTCGCGCACTGATTGCCGCATAAGCAGAAACTCCGCCTTGAGCCATTGAGTTATTCTTTTCCGATGATACGATCAAGGATATAGGTAACGGCGCGATCAAAATTGCTCATCGCTAAAGCCTCGATCTGGCGATTCTTTTCTTCGGCTTGCGCCAGAATTCGAGAGACCTCATCTTCTGCCTGCGCCTTCGAAACCAACTTTCGCGCCTCTTCATGCGCATCGGCTAGAGCCTTTTCTACGGTAGCCTGAGCATCTTGCTCTGCAAGGATTGGCAATTGTTGGGCTTCACGAACAGCTACATCATGAATTTCTTGAGCGTGCTTTTCAATTTCAATTACTTGTTGAACATGCTTCTCATTCATTATTTGGTTTCTCCAAGGCTGTTAATCGAGCCGTATTGTAAGTTAAAAGTTTAAGATAATCAAGGTCTGAATAGGTGTAAATCTTAGATTTCACAAAGAGTAAGTTCAATTAACAAAAAAAGTTTTGGCAAATACGCCAAAACTTTTTTGTTTGAGACAAAACTGTCTATTTTAAGCTCTGACGCAGGCCTTCAAGTTTTCCCGCTACCGAACCGTCCAGCACTTTATCACCAACAGTAATCACTAGCCCGCCCAAAATGGATGGATCAACGCGAAAGGAAACAACCTGTGCTCCAACTTTAGAAAGGATACTATTTTTTACTGTATCTTGTTCCGCAAGATTAAGCGGCAAAGCGCTGATGACTTCTGCAGATTCGCCTTTGAACTCGGCATCATCAAGCACAACAACTTTGCCCGATTTTATGCCGGAGAAAAATTCATCCAACAAAACATGCTGACGTTTTTCATCAAGCGAATCGCCGACCAATTTCTGTGCGGCAGCAATTGCAAGCGCCGCTACCTGACCACGCAAATCACCGAGAATGTGATCGCGTTCCATTGAGATTTCCGCCAAAGCAGCTTCGCGTTCTTTCGAGATTTCCTGCTCCGCGTCCGCCTTAACTTGTACGGAAGCTTTCGAGGCGCGCTCATTGGCTTCATTGACAACTTGAGCGGCTTTGGCCTGAGCATCCGCAACGATCTTGGCCGCCTCTCTTTCCGCGCTGGCGCGGGCTTCGGCGGCAACACGAGCATCTTCCATGCCTTGTTCGATTTTCTTCTTACGAGTATCCAACATATTTAACAGCGGCTTATAGACCCAAGCCTGCAAGGTCAAGAACACGATGATAAATGCAATGATCTGAACGATGAGAAGGCCGAGATTAATACCAAGTGCTTCCATGCAATATTCCTCTCCAACTACACGACTTTGAAGAGCATAAGAAACGCAATCACCATGCAATATATGGCGATCGCTTCAGAGAATGCAATACCGAGAATCATGTTGGTTAAAAGATTTCCGTATGCATCAGGATTGCGCGCCATACCGCCCAACGCACCCTGCACGCTAAAGCCGATTCCCACACCGGCTCCTGCCGCGCCGATCATTGCCAATCCAGCGCCGATAAAACGAGCCGCATCTAAAATATTTCCTTCCATTGGTTAAGCCTCCTTAAGCTTTATTCTAAATTTCGTGAACTTCTTCATGTTCTTCTTCATGAGCGTGACCTTGCGTAGCTTGCGACATGAAGACCATCGTCAACATTCCAAACACAAACGCTTGAATGATGCCAACGAACA
>JBAUMB010000286.1:0-5229 GCA_049578465.1 Anaerolineales bacterium | reverse complement strand
CAATTGGGATAAAGCCATGGCCGATGGCTGGGTTCCGGGCAAAACACTTTTCTCTGTGGAAGAAGCCGCGGAAAAAGGAACCGTTATTCAATATTTGCTTTCGGACGCGGGCCAACGTTCGCAATGGCCCAAGCTCGTTGAATGTTTGAATGAAGGCGATATGCTTTATTTTTCACACGGGTTTTCGATCACGTACAAAGATCAAACCGGCGTCATCCCACCGCCGCATGTAGATGTTGCTCTTGTTGCTCCGAAGGGATCGGGACGCAGTGTTCGCACTAACTTTTTAGATGGCTCTGGAATCAACGCCAGTTTTGCAATTCAACAAGATGCAACGGGCCGCGCGTATGAGCGCACCATTGCACTCGGCATCGCCATCGGCGCGGGATATTTATTTCCGACCACTTTCGAGAATGAAGTCTTTTCAGATCTGACCGGTGAACGCGGCGTGCTGATGGGCGCGTTAGCGGGTGTGATGGAAGCCCAATACAACGAACTTCGCAAGCACGGACATACTCCATCGGAAGCGTTCAACGAAACGGTGGAAGAACTCACACAATCGCTGATTCGTTTGGTCGGGCAAAACGGAATGGATTGGATGTACGCCAATTGCTCCACCACCGCTCAACGCGGCGCGTTGGATTGGAAAGATAAATTCCGTGATGCGGTTGCGCCGGTCTTTGATGATTTATATCAAAGTGTGGTCTCCGGTGTGGAAACGCGAATCGTCTTGGATAAAAATAGCGATCCGAAATATCGCGAGAAGTTGGATGCGGAACTCAAAGTGATGCGCGACTCCGAAATGTGGCGGGCGGGCGCGGCGGTCCGTTCATTGCGTCCGGAAAACTGGAAAAAATAAAGAGGCGTTTTATGAATAACTATGTTCGCATTTTTGATACGACCTTACGCGACGGCGAGCAATCTCCCGGCGCGACGATGACCTCTGCTGAAAAATTGGAAGTGGCTCACAACCTCGCACGTCTCGGTGTGGATATTATCGAAGCGGGATTCCCTGCCGCATCTCCTGACGACCTCGAAGCGGTTCGCCGCATCGCTGAAGAAGTCGGCAACCCTCCGGTTGGTGATCCCAATGCAAAGGTTCCGGTCATTGCGGGATTGGCGCGCGCATCAAAAGATGATGTTACCAAAGCATGGGAAGCCGTCAAGGGCGCGCAGAGGCCGCGCATTCATACCTTCCTTGCAACTTCGGAAATCCACATGAAACACAAACTCAAAATGGATCCCGAAGAAGTGATTCAACGCGTTTCGGAAATGGTGGCGTATGCGCGTTCGCTTTGCGCTGATGTGGAGTTTTCTCCCGAAGATGCGGGTCGCTCTGATCCGGAATTTCTTTATGTTGTTTTAGGTGAAGCCATCAAGTCCGGCGCGACCACGCTCAACATTCCTGATACCGTCGGATACACCACGCCCGATGAATTCTTTGCTCTGATTGATGGCATCATCAAACACACACCCGGAATGCATGATGGTATTACTATTTCCGTGCATTGTCATGATGACCTTGGTATGGCAACCGCCAATACATTGGCTGGTATCCGTGCCGGTGCGCGGCAGGCAGAAGTTACCATCAATGGCATCGGCGAACGTGCTGGCAATACATCGCTTGAAGAAGTTGTAATGACGCTGAAGACTCGTCGTCCCATCTTTGAATTGGAAACGGGCATTGACACCACTCAGATCGCTCGCCTCAGCAAGTTGGTCAGCAATTACACCGGTATCGTTGTTCAACCTAATAAGGCGATTGTTGGTGCAAACGCATTCGCACATGAAGCCGGCATTCATCAGGATGGAATGCTGAAACATCAGACCACCTACGAGATCATGCGCCCGGAAGATGTCGGCGTGAATCAAAGTAAACTAGTAATGGGGAAACATTCGGGTCGGCATGCGTTGCGGTCGCGTCTCGCAGAGATGGGTCATTCATTAGATGATGTCGAACTTGATAAAGCGTTCGCGCGCTTCAAAGAATTAGCGGATCGCAAGAAGACGGTCACGGACGCCGATCTGGAAGCGTTGATCGCTGACGAATTTTATCAACCGCGCGATGTGTATCTGCTCAATGGTCTGCAAGTCTCTTGCGGGACAATGGACATGCCGACTGCATCCGTTCGTTTGCGCGGACCCGACGGCAAAATCTATACTCATGCCGCGATTGGCACTGGTCCAGTGGACGCCACCTACAAAGCCATTGATGGAATTATCAATGTATCCAACACCTTGCTGGAGTTCAATATTCATGCCATCACCGAAGGCATTGATGCGTTAGGCGAAGTGACGGTTCGCATTGAAGGCAAAAACGGTAATCACACAATGGACGCTCAAACCGAAGTTGAATATGCACGCGTCTACGGTGGTCACGGCGCAGATACCGACATCATCGTTGCCAGCGCCAAAGCTTACATCAACGCTCTCAACAAACTCATCATTGCACAGACCGAAGGTCTGCAATCGGTTCAAAATAATTATGGCGTCATGCTAGGATAAAAGGAGAAATTATGATGACTCAGAATGAAAATCAAGACTTTGTTCAAAGCGATTGGTTTGATCCGTTTCCCGAACCGCATACCATTCCCGCTGGCTGGGATACAAGCGGATTCTTTTCCGTCCCGCAAGCGGACGCTGTTAAAGAAAATGATTCCGACGTCGATATTGAATCTCGTTAACGATTCGCCCCTTTAAAATGGCAAAAACTCTATTCCAAAAAATTTGGGACTCGCACGTGGTCGCGGAACAGTCCAATTCTCCGGCCGTGCTCTACATT
Source organism: Anaerolineales bacterium (assembly GCA_049578465.1). Classification (GTDB taxonomy): domain Bacteria; phylum Chloroflexota; class Anaerolineae; order Anaerolineales; family Villigracilaceae; genus Fen-1038. The sequence continues at coordinate 2,447 of JBAUMB010000286.1, read as the reverse complement.
GACCTGCACCTCGTGCATGAAGTCACCTCCCCACAAGCTTTCGATGGCCTGCGCCAGCGCGGACTGAAAGTCCGACGCGCGGATAAGACTCTCGCAACGATCGATCATTCGATTCCGACGACTCCGCTCGATGTCCCGATTGCGGATGCGATGGCAGCCGCGCAAATCAAACAAATGGAAACGAACGCCGCTGAATTCGGAATCACATTGCATGGAATGAGCAGTCCGCACCGCGGAATTGTTCATGTGATCGGTCCTGAGCTTGGACGGACTCAACCGGGTATGACCATCGTCTGCGGTGATAGCCACACGGCCACGCATGGCGCATTCGGCGCGTTGGCATTTGGCATTGGCACATCGGAAGTGGAACATGTGCTTGCCACTCAATGCCTGTTGCAAAATAAACCACAGACATATGAAGTTCGTGTGGACGGCGCCTTGCCCAAGGGTGTTTCCGCCAAGGATATTATCCTGGCTCTGATCGCTAAGATTGGTATCGGTGGCGGAACTGGACATGTCTTCGAATATACCGGTTCGGCAATTCGCGGTCTAACCATGGAACAACGCATGACGATTTGCAACATGTCCATTGAAGGCGGAGCGCGCGCGGGCATGGTTGCGCCGGACGACAACACATTCGAATATTTAGCAGGCCGCGAATTTTCTCCGAAAGGAAAAGATTGGGATGATGCCGTAGCGCGTTGGAAGAAACTTCCAAGCGATGAAGGCGCAACCTACGATAAATCCATCACGCTCGATGCCGCCGAGATGGAGCCGATGATCACATATGGAACAAATCCCGGCATGGGTATGAGGATTACGGATCGAGTTCCGACCGCCGATTCTTTTTCCGATGCTTCGCAAAAAGCTGCACTCGAAAAAGCATTAGCTTACATGGGACTCAAAGCGGGTCAGCCACTGCTTGGTCGCAAAGTAGATGTGGTTTTCATCGGCAGCTGCACCAACTCGCGCATTTCCGATTTGCGTTTGGCGGCCTCGCTATTGAAAGGAAGAAAAGTTTCGAGCGAGACGCGCGTAATGGTTGTGCCGGGCTCGCAGGATGTTAAGAAACAAGCGGAACAAGAAGGACTCGATAAAGTATTCAAGGAAGCCGGAGCCGAATGGCGCGAAGCCGGTTGCTCGATGTGCATCGCGATGAATGGCGATCAACTCGAACCCGGACAATACGCAGTGTCAACTAGCAATCGAAACTTTGAAGGACGTCAAGGGAAGGGCGGGCGGACATTTTTAGCAAGTCCATTAACCGCCGCGGCAACTGCCATCCATGGCAAGATCACAGATGTTAGGACAATGCTGTAATGGCTCAATTTACTTCACTCACTTCTCGTGTTGTTGTGTTGCCAGTCAATGACATTGATACGGATCAAATTATTCCGGCGCGTTTTCTCAAAGCCACCGATAAAAAGGGAATGGGCGATCATCTCTTCGCGGATTGGCGCTACAACTCCGACGGTTCGCCTAAACCGGATTTTGTTTTGAACAGGAAAGAGTCGCAGGGCACAAAAATCTTGTTAGCCGGTGACAACTTCGGCTGCGGTTCGAGCCGTGAACACGCACCGTGGGCACTGACCGGTTTCGGATTCCGCGCCGTGATCAGCACTTCTTTTGCTGACATCTTCCGCAACAATGCACTCAAGAATGGTTTGCTTCCGATCATCGTGGATGAAGCGACTCACAAAATGTTATTCGATCTTATCGAAGAAGTTCCGAATGCCGAACTCAGCGTGGACCTTGCTTCGCAAACACTTTCGTTCCCACATGGCTCGGTGACTTTCCCGATTGATGCGTTCAACAAAACCTGTTTATTAAACGGCGTAGATGAACTCGGTTACATCATTGGCTTTGAAAAAGACATCGCCGCGTTCGAGGCGAAACAAGTATCATGACTCAGATTCAAATCTACGATACCACCCTGCGCGACGGCACCCAATCGGAAGGCTTCACGCTTTCAGCCAACGATAAAGTTCGCATCGCACAACGACTCGATGAATTGGGTGTGGCCTTCATTGAAGGCGGCTGGCCCGGCTCGAATCCGAAGGATGTTGAATTCTTCGAACGCGCCCACGATATGCAATGGAAAAATTCGCTGATCGCGGCATTCGGCGCGACGTGCCGCGTCAAAGGCGGACCGGAAGACGATGCCAATATCAAAGCCCTGCTCGATTCACGGACGCCGGTCTGCACTATCTTCGGAAAAAGCTGGACGCTGCATGTTACGGATGTTTTGCAAACCACGCTCGAAGATAATCTTCGCATCATTGAGCAATCGGTGGCGTATCTCAAAGCTACCAGCAAGCGCGTTATTTACGATGCCGAACATTTCTTCGATGGTTATAAGGCTGATTCGTCTTACGCACTTGCAACATTGAATGCCGCGATTCGCGGCGGTGCGGAAACGATTGTTTTGTGCGATACCAATGGCGGGA
>JBAUMB010000285.1:0-6028 GCA_049578465.1 Anaerolineales bacterium | reverse complement strand
AATCGGGAGCGGATGGCAGAACGTTTTTGATCAGGTTTATCAATCGTTGGATGAATATATTTCCGCATCGCAACGAGAATTGGTACAATTTACACCGGATATAAAGACTGCTTTGAAATTATTGGATTCAAAATCATAAGAGGAAAAATGGCTGAAGAAAAATTACCTACAAGAGCAGAAGATTTCTCAGAATGGTATAACCAACTGGTTCTGAAAGCGGATCTAGCGGATTATGCGCCGGTGCGCGGCTGTATGGTTGTCAAACCTTATGGCTGGGCGCTTTGGGAAAATATCACATCATGGCTCGATGCTGAATTCAAAAAGACAGGTCACGTCAATGCAGCATTTCCAACATTGATTCCTTTATCCTTCTTTGAAAAAGAAAAAGAACACGTGGAAGGTTTTGCACCCGAATTGGCTGTGGTTACGCATGGCGGCGGAGAAAAGCTTGAAGAACCTTTGGTGGTGCGCCCTACTTCTGAAACGATCATCGGCTACATGTATTCTAAGTGGGTCAAATCGTGGCGCGATCTGCCGATTCTTATTGTGCAATGGGGATCGGTATTACGTTGGGAATTGCGCACCAAGCTTTTCCTACGCACAGCAGAATTCTATTGGCACGAAGGTCACACCGCGCACGCCACCGCCGAGGAAGCCAAAGAAGAAATGATTCGTATCCTCGACATTTATGAACGCTTCTGTTTAGAGGAAGCCGCAATTCCCGTCATCAAAGGCACTAAGAGCGATACCGAACGGTTCGCAGGTGCGCATACCACTACATCCATCGAAGCAATGATGTGGGATAAGCGCGCGTTGCAGTCTGGAACTTCGCATTATTTCAGCACCAACTTTGCAAAGGCGTTCGACATCCAATTCCTGAACAAAGACAATTCATTACAATATTGCGAAACCACCTCATGGGCAATTTCCAGCCGCATCATCGGCGCGCTGATCATGGTGCATGGAGACGACCAAGGTTTGATTCTGCCTCCACGGCTTGCGCCCACTCAAGCGATCATCGTGCCCATCTTCAAGAACGATGAACAGAAAAACCAAGTGATGGAAGTTGTAGATAAAATCTTTGCTGAACTTAAAGCAGCCGGGATTCGAATCAAGATGGATGACCGCGATAACGTCAGCTCAGGATTTAAGTTCAATGATTGGGAAATGCGCGGCGTCCCTTTGCGGATCGAGATCGGACCCAAGGATGTTGAAAAAGGATCGGTCGCGCTCGCCCGCCGCGATGTCGCGGGAAGAGACGGAAAGTCATTTGTTCCTCAAACGAATCTCGCCGCGACTGTCAGCGGACTCTTGAACGAGATTCAATCCTCCATGCTGAAACACGCCACCGAATTTCGCGATAGTCACATCTTTGATCCTAAGACCTATGATGAGTTGAAAGAAGTTGTGCAAAACGGATGGGCGTTTTCGTGGTGGTGCGGAAGCAAAGAATGCGAAGCCAAGGTAAAAGAAGATACGAAGGCGACAACGCGTTGCATTCCGTTCGATCAGCCCGACGGCACAGGCAAGTGCATCGTGTGCGGCGAGAAGGCTGAGAAGAAAGTTTATTTCGCAAGAGCATATTAATTTCTTGAAGAGGTGCAGCAACTCTGCGCCTCTACTATTTTTTCATGCCCGCTATTGACCTTTCCCGACTCCGCAAACAAGCCTCGCGTCTGGCAGATTTTTTCTTCGTGCCGGATGAATTTATCCGGCATTTGCGCGAGATGCTTGAGTTCTATGTGGATCATACGGTGCGCAAACAACCGGCGCTTGCGCCATCTGCCAATATTCCTACGCACCATATCTCTCCGGTCATCTTAAAACAAATTGAACAGGAAATCCATCGCAACGCTGGTGAATATCCGGATGCGGCATTGGAATTGGCCGATCGTCTTTGGGATGAAGGTTATCTCGAAACGCGTCTGCTCGCCGCGTTCCTGCTTGGACAGATTCCTCCGCAAGAAGAACGATTGTTGGCGCGTCTAACTGCGTGGACTCAACAAGTGTACGATTCTGATTTGCGCGCTAAATTATTGGATAATGCTTTGGCGCGAATGAGAAAGGAAACACCGGATCAATTTCTCGAATTGATCGCAGAATGGCTGCAACCGGAACGGACGCGTTTGTGGTCAAACGGACTTCAAGCAGCGATTTCTGCAATTACCGATCCGGCGTTTGTCAATCATCCGCCGTTGCTCAAAGTGTTGGAGCCGATCATGCAAGCCGCGCCCGCAAAACTTCAGAACGAGATCGAAGAATTTGTGTTATCATTTTATAAAATCTCACCTACCGAAACAATTTACTTCCTTCGACAAGCGTTAACCGATTCGAATGATCCGATGACCGCAGTTACATTTCGGCGCATTGCATCTTCTTTTCCCGATGAATTGAAAGATGGAATACGAGAGTTCATCCGCGCCAAACCTTTATCTGAAACATGAGCGCGGTTTAAAACAAAGGAGAAAACATGCTTAGTTTTGTCGACGCAATACTTGGAGGCGCGTTGTTAGTCGCAGGACGCAAGTTGTTCTGGCTATTCGTCGGTGTGATCGGGTTTATCATTGGAGTCGAAATCGCAACACGCTTTTTTCACGGCTCTGAGTTGACGACTCTGATTGCCGGACTAGCTCTCGGAGTAATCTTTGCCGTGCTTGCGATTTTTGTTGAAACGCTGGCGATCGGCGTCGCCGGATTTCTGGGCGGCGGTTATATCCTGCTTAGCTTGGCGGGTTTGTTTGGCCTTGATAAAGGCATCGTGGCATGGGTTGTTTTCATCGTCGGCGGCATCATCGGCGTGGTGTTGATCGCATGGTTATTCGATTGGGCGCTGATTATCATTTCTTCGCTAGCCGGTTCATCCATGATCCTCAATGCTTTTCATTTTGCAAAACTAGTAGCTGCGTTAGCATTTATTGTTTTAGTGATCATTGGGATCGTAGTGCAAGCCTCCGCGTTAGGTACGGAAAAACACGGCGAACGTGGACATGCTTGATCCCAAACGGATGATCTATTTGCACGGTCTCGACTCCAACGGTCAGACACGTAAAGCAGCAGTCATCCGCGCCATCTACCCTGATTTAATTACGCCCGACTTTACCGGTTCACTCGAAGAGCGGATGCGGCAACTTTATCCGATCCTCGATAACGAATCCAATTGGACTTTGATCGGCTCTTCCTTCGGAGGTTTGATGGCGGCCCTATTCGCGACGCAACACCCCGACCAAGTCCGAAAACTGATCCTGCTGGCGCCCGCGCTGATGATTCCTGAATTCGCACAAAATCTTCCAGCCAGACCCATCTCGATTCCAACCGTCATTGTTCACGGATATCAAGATACCGTTGTGCCTCTGCAACAGATCACGCCGTTGGCAGAAAAAGTTTTCCGATATCTTACGTATCACTTTGTGGATGACGATCATCGTCTGCACCAAACCGCCGAAGCGCTAGAATGGAAATCGTTTATTCAATAGGCCATCGAATCGTTAAATTATAGAAAGCCTTGGAAACAATTAGCCAATTTTCCTTTTTAGGAGTATATTAATATTAAGAAGTGATTTGGTGAACCAAGTTTTATTGGTATATCGAATGGATAGCAAAATGTATAAAAGAATCCTCGTTCCGCTCGATGGTTCTCCGTTATCGGAAGCCGTATTGCCTCATGCAGAAGTCATCGCAAAGGCGATGGACGCCGAGATCATTCTCTTGAATATCATTCCAAGCATTGCTCCTGAATTTTCAGTCCCGTCCAGCACTCCTATGCTAAGCGCCTTTCCGCAAATCGAAGCGGAAATGAAGGTATATCTAAAATCCATGTGCTCAAAATTGGAAAAGGAAGGCTTGCGGGTTACGTATCTGATCCGCGAAGGAGTCATGCCGCAGATCATCCTGGAAGTTGCAGAAATTATGCAAGCAGATATGATCGCCATGTCCACACATGGACGTACCGGAGCGCAACGTTTATGGTTTGGCAGTATTGCTGATGGCGTGGTTCATCGTTCTCCCCTGCCCGTCATGGTTATCCGCCCGAAATTTTAAATATCCCATCAGAGGGATAACGAGATTGCATTTGCCTTCATAAGAATTTTGCTGTATATTTAGCCAAATATTTCGTCCAAGGAGAGAGATATGGCCAAGAGCAAACCGCAATTGGAAGGTGAAGTCTATTTCCCGTCGAATGAAGTTGTCGAGCAGGCGCGCATAAAAGACTGGGATGAAATGGCTGAAAAGGCGCTCAAAGATCCGCAGGCGTTTTGGGCGGCCGAAGCTGAAGAACTAGAATGGTTCAAAAAGTGGGACAAGGTTCTCGACGATTCAAAGAAACCATTTTATAAATGGTTCGTGGGTGCAAAGACCAATATCGTTCACAATGCCATTGATCGGCATCTCAAAACCTATCGCAAAAATAAATTAGCGCTCGTCTGGGAAAGTGAAGACGGAAAGACCGAGCGGACTTTTTCGTACTTCCTGCTCAACCGCGAAGTCAGCCGCATGGCGAATATTATCAAGGCAATGGGCGTGCAGAAAGGCGACCGCGTCACGATTTATATGGGACGCATTCCTGAGATCGTTTTCGCGATGCTGGCCTGTGCAAAGATTGGAGCGATTCATTCGGTGGTCTTTGGCGGCTTCAGCGTGGACGCGTTGCAAGGTCGCATTGATGACAGCCAATCGAAACTGGTCATTACCTGCGATGGTGCTTTCCAAAACGGAAAAATTGTCGAGCTGAAACGAACCGTAGATGAAGCGGTCAAACGCTGTCCGTCCGTTGAGAACGTGATCGTCGTCAAACGTGTTGGGCATGAAGTGCCGATGGAAGTCAGCCGCGATCATTGGTATCACGATCTGTGTGCGTTGCCAATCGCAAACGGCAAATGCGCCACTGAGGTGATGGACGCCGAAGATCCGCTTTACATTCTTTACACATCCGGCTCCACCGGCAAACCGAAAGCGATTTTGCACACGCACGGCGGTTATATGGTCGGAACGTATACAACGCTGAAATATGTTTTCGATGTCAACGATGAAGATCGCTATTGGTGCGCGGCTGACCCGGGCTGGGTCACGGGACATTCTTATATTGTTTATGGCCCGCTGATCAACGGCGTGACTTCGTTCATGTCGGAAGCCGGACCTTCATATCCGTATCCGAATCGAATCTGGCAGCAAGTGGAACGCTATGGAATCACCATTCTTTACATGGCGCCGACCGCTATCCGCGGCTTGATGCGTTTCGGCGAAGCGTGGCCCAACAAACATGATCTATCATCGTTGCGTTTGCTTGGAAGCGTCGGCGAGCCGATCAACCCCGAAGCTTGGAAATGGTATTACCGCGTCATCGGCAAAGAGAAATGCCCGATCATGGATACGTGGTGGCAGACCGAGACTGGCATGTTCATGATCACGCCGACACCGACCGTTCCGCTCAAACCCGGTTCGGGAACGCGTCCATTCTTTGGACAAGAAGCGGATGTGCTTGACGAAGCAGGAAAATCCGCCGCTGACGACACCGAAGGTTATCTCGTGTTAAAGAATCCGTGGCCGGCCATGTTGCGGACGATTTATGGCGACCCGGATCGTTATGTGAGCCAGTATTGGAGCAAATTCCCCGGCTACTACACGGCGGGTGATTCCGCCAAGCGCGACAAGGATGGCTATTTCTGGATTATCGGCCGAGTGGATGATGTGATCAAAGTTTCAGGTCACCGGCTTGGAACCGCCGAAGTTGAATCCGCATTAGTGAGTCATCCGGCAGTCGCAGAAGCCGCCGCGATTGGACTGCCGCACGAAGTCAAAGGACAAGCTATTCACACATTCGTTTTATTGCGTACCGGCTTTGCGCCATCGCCTGAACTCGCAGAAGAATTACGCCAACACGTTGCGACTCACATGGGACCCATTGCGCGTCCCGAAGATGTGAAGTTCGTGGATAAATTGCCGAAAACACGCTCAGGAAAAATCATGCGCCGCGTATTGAAAGCGCGTGCGCAAGGTTTGCCGGAAGGTGATACTTCGACATTAGATGAAT
>JBAUMB010000284.1:0-1929 GCA_049578465.1 Anaerolineales bacterium | reverse complement strand
ACGCGCCTGCTTTGTAAAATAGATAATCTTTATTCAACGGTCGCCGACGTGTTGAGTGACACCTTTATAGATTGGTTCACATCTACATAATCGCACCAGTTTTCATACTTTGCCACTTTGCCGCGGATCGCTTCGTGATAAACCTTCTGGATGGCGCGCGTGATCGGACCGGTCTTGCCATCGCCGATCTTACGGAAATCAATCTCGCTCAAGCCGATGCATTCTGCCGCAGTTCCACACACGAAGACTTCATCTGCGATATAAAGCTGGTCACGTGAGATGGGTTGTTCGATCACTTCATAGCCCAGATCAGTCGCAATCGTAAAGATCGAATTTCGAGTGATCCCTTCCAACACCGGCGCAGTCGATGGCGTGATGACCTTGCCATCGCGCACTACGAAAAGATTCTCCCCAGTGCACTCAGCCACATATCCTTGCGGGTCGAGCAGGATGGCTTCGTTAAAACCTAGCCGCTCCGATTCGGTTTTGGCGAGGAAGCTATTGGCATAATTGCCGGTGACCTTGGCTTTGGTCATCATCACATTCGGGTGATGACGCGTGAACGACGAGACGTTGGCGCGGATTCCTTTTGCGAGCGCTTCTTCGCCGAGATAGTTTGCCCATTCCCAAACAGCAATCGCCAGCGACGGTTTGCCATTATCTATATTAAGGTTCCAGCCGCCGCCATCGAGATAAAGAAGCGGACGAACATAGCAATCCTTGAATTCGTTGACCTTCACGGTTTGCTTGACGGCGCCACAAATTTGATCCACCGTCCACGGCAGTTCACGGAAGCCGAACACGCGCGCTGAATCAAATAAACGTTCGACGTGTTCTCTTAATCGAAAGACCGCCGGACCTTTCGCCGTGTTGTATGCGCGGATGCCTTCGAACACAGCCGCGCCGTAATGCAACGCGGGCGTCAGAAAATGCAGCGTCGCTTTTTCGAACGGCACCATTTCACCGTTCATCCAGATGTACTTCGATTCCATTGCCATAGTCTCTTCTCCTTATGATTATAAATATTTAATGATTTCATCCGCCATTTGGCGGGTGCTTAACTTTCCGCCGAGGTCTGCTGTTCGACAACCATCGGTAATTACTTCATCCACTGCTTTTTCAATTGATGCGGCTTCGGATTCCAATTTCAATGAATAGCGCAACATCATTGCTGATGAAAGAATCGTGCCAATCGGATTTGCGATTCCTTTGCCTGCGATATCTGGCGCTGATCCGTGGATCGGTTCATAAAGACCGGAGGCGGATCCCGATAAACTCGCCGAAGGCAACATCCCCATCGATCCCGCCAATACTGATGCTTCATCCGTGAGAATATCGCCGAACATATTCTCGGTGACGATTACGTCAAATGACGCGGGAGCCGTAATGAGTTTCATGGATGCGGTATCCACCAGAACGTGCTCCAATTCAACATCCGGATTTTCTTTTCCAATCTTCGTCGCGATTTGTCGCCACAATCGCGATGATTCCAAAACATTTGCTTTATCCACCGACGAAACTTTTTTCTTTCTGCCTTTCGCCAACTTGAACGCGAGTTCCATCACGCGTTTGATTTCATAATCGTAATATTCAAGCGTGTCCACGGCGCGCTCGCGTCCGTCTTTGATATCGCGTCCTTTCGGAAAACCAAAATACAAACCGCCGGTTAGTTCGCGCAGAACGATGATATCCACGCCTTTGAGTTTCTCCGATTTGATCGGTGACGAATCGATCAACGCCGGATGTACTTTCACCGGGCGCAGATTCGCAAACACGCCGAGTCCTTTTCGCAAGGCAAGCAATCCGCGTTCGGGTCTGTCCTTCGCAGATGGATCATCCCATTTCGGTCCGCCAACCGCGCCGAGCAATACTGCGTCGGCAGATTTGCAATCCGCAAGCGTTTCATCGGTCAGCGACGAACCGAATTTA
>JBAUMB010000283.1:0-6022 GCA_049578465.1 Anaerolineales bacterium | reverse complement strand
CGACGAACTCTTTATTGCGCTTATAAAAATATCCTTGGCGAGATTCGATCAACCACGCATGTTCCGCTTCGCGATGAAAGCCGATGATGGCATTATCGATTCGAATCAATTCTCCCATCGCTTGAGCGGAGGGCGAGATATGCTCAATGGTCAGATCGGTATCCCCGTTAACTTTTTCAGCAGGACGCGTAAATGTATAGCAGGGGAATAGCGGATACACTTTCGATTTGAGATAACGTCGGACGGCGCGCCCATCTATCGTCGCGATAATGAAGCGATGATCTGATCCATCCACAGGAAACGCACGCGCGAGAAGTTCGCGCCCAATACCAGCCGATTGACATTCGGGCAAAACAAAAAATTCAGTCAATTGGCGAACTCTATCGCGCAGGATCGAACGCGCAAATCCGACAACTTTTCCGTTTTCTTCTGCGACCCAAAAATTATCCGATGTGCGCACCAAATGTTCAAACAGCGATTGTCGGCGCGCCCACAGATCTTGGAGCGCTTGCAGATCATTTCCGCCGCTAATGGGATTCATGCCCAAGTGTTTACCTAATTCCATAATGGATTGATAAAAGACATCGAAAGTGTTTTGCGAATCGTCAAGCGTGCCGCGTCTATAAGTAATAGGCATGATTCCTCAATCGTTCAATTTTCGCACAGATTTCGTTTTCCGTCTTGACATTCTTCCTATCTCCCTTGATAATATCAGTGAGGAGTTAATGTGGCAATCATCACTCTGATGACAGACTTCGGCATTAAGGATGGAAATGTAGGCGTGATGAAAGGTGTGATTTGGGGAATTTGTCCTCAAGCGCAAATTTCAGATTTGAGTCATATGATCGGTGCACAAAATGTTCGCGAAGCCTCCTTGATTTTATCGCGTTCTGCTCCGTATTTTCCCAAAGGCACCGTGCATGTGGTTGTCGTTGATCCCGGCGTGGGAACCGCGCGCCGGCCGATGGCCGCGCAAATCGGAGACTGGTTTTACGTTGGACCCGATAACGGCACGATCACGCTTTTGCTTGAACGCGCGGAAAAAGAAAATTGGTCTTGTAAATTTGTTCAATTGGATCAAACGAAATATTGGTTGTCCACTGTCAGTTATGTGTTTCATGGACGCGATATCTTTTCACCGGTTGCGGCGCATTTGGCAAACGGCGTTTCTCTTCCGGACCTTGGTACGGAATTTGCCGATCCTGTGCGACTCCAACTCCCTCAGCCGCAACGAATCAGCAACGGCTGGCGCGGCGAAATTATTCACGTTGATCATTTCGGCAATCTTGCATCGAACATCCGCGTTGAAAATTTAGGCGATGCGATTCAGAATAAAGACAAAATCATTGTCAAGTTGAATGGCATCGAAATCAAAGGCATGGTCAATACGTTTGGTGAACGCACAGAAGGCGAAGTGGTTGCTTTGCTGGGCAGCACTGGCAATTTGATTGTATCGATGGTTAATGGTAACGCGGCAGCTAATTTAGGTTTTAAAGTGGGTGATGGGATTGAAGCAATTGTTTCATAATATCTTTGCACAGTTGAAAAAAGAATCATGGCCGAATCTCCTCTCATTATAGAAAATCTTTCCTTTCGCTATCGCGACCATCAAGATAAGGCGATAGATCAGATTTCGTTTAATGCCTATCAAGGCGAGATTTTGTTAATTGCTGGCGCTAGTGGTTGCGGAAAAACCACACTCATCCGCGCTGTGAACGGATTAATTCCGCGTAGTTATAAAGGCGAGATTTTGGGACACATTTTGGTCTTTGGCGAAGATACTTCTTCATGGAAGCTTTCCCAAATTTCACAAAAAGTCGGGACTGTTTTGCAAGACCCTGAACGTCAGATTCTCGGCACAAAAGTTTTGAACGAAGTTGCATTCGGTTTGGAGAATCTCGGTTTGCCGCGCGACGAGATCATTCAGCGCGTGGACGAAGCTCTGACCTTTTTGAAAATATCCGATTTGCGCGATCACGAGACGTTCAATCTTTCAGGCGGCGAAAAACAAAAAGTGGCTTTGGCAGGTGTGCTTGCCATGCGTCCGAGTATTTTGCTGCTTGATGAACCATTGGCGAGTCTCGACCCGGCGAGTGCACAAGATTCTTTGGATATGGTGCGTAAGCTGGCGGACGAAGGCATGACTGTTTTGATGATTGAGCATCGCGTCGAGGATGTGCTTCGTATACGACCTGAGCGCGGGATGTTCATAGATGGCGGGAAAGTCCGTTACTTGGGTGCGCTTAGTGGGTTATCTAAAGTAGTGAATTATCACGAAGTTAAATTGCGGGCTGAGGATATTGTCGAACGCGCGAAGCAGGATAAGGCTCCCGCTGAGCTTAACATACTTCCTGGCGCGTCCGCTAACGGCTCCGGAAGTGAAGCGCTGGTCAAGTTTGAAAATGTTGCCTTTGGTTATGAGCCGGATAGCGAAATCTTGCATGGTATCAATTTGGAAATTAAGCGCGGTGATGTGATCGCAGTATTGGGTCCGAACGGCGCGGGCAAAACCACGTTTGTCAAACACGCGATTGGATTGCTGAAACCAAAGTCAGGCCGCGTGCTGGTGAATGGACAGGATACAAAAGAATTGAGCGTGGCTCAAATTGCGAGCACGCTGGGTTATGTTTTTCAAAGCCCAAGCCATATGTTGTTTGCGCCGACGGTTCGCGAGGAGCTTGCATTCGGGCCGTCGAACATGAAGCATCCGAAGGATAAAATTGAACAGGAGGTGAAAGAGGCGCTGAAAATCGTGAACCTTTCCGACAAAGAGCAAGACCCACCGCTGGCTTTATCTTTCGGCCAGCAGAAGCGCGTCAGCATTGCGGCGATCCTTGCCATGCGTTCACGCATCCTTGTGATGGACGAGCCAACCGCCGGGCAGGATTATCAGAACTATATGAACTTCATGGATTCTATTTTGCAAATGCCCGGTTTCGAAGCGATCCTTTTTATTACCCACGATGTGGATTTGGCTGTGATCTATGCCAACCGTGTTTTATTGATCGCAGATGGCCGGCTTGTGGCAGATGGAAAACCGCAAGATGTATTGCGCGACTTAAATCGGCTCGAAGCCTGTCGCCTTGTGCCTTCGTCGCTTCTTCAACTGAACTTGAAGCGGCTCCCGCAAACCGGACGATTTATGCGGGCTGAGGCACTGGCGCATATTTAATTCCAAAAAGGAGAATGAAGATGGACAAGAAACTTACGAACGTTCTGATTTCGTTGGTGGTGGTCCTTGCAATCTTTGGGATCATCATGTTTGCCTTTGGTGCCAGCAAGAATAATATTGGCCCGTTTAATTTTCAGGTAGATCAGCCTACACTTATGCTTCGCTTTGTGTTCGTTGTCCTGGGCCTTTTGATTGCGTTCGCTGTTTATCTCTTCACCAGAGATAACAAAGCTTGGGAAGTGGGCACGCGTGAAGTCGTTTGGATGGCGATCGGTGCGGCGTTGTACGCGGTGTTCTCATGGCTGTTCAATGGCACAGTCTTTGTGGTGCCATCGTTGAGTCAAGTAGCTCTGCGTCCAGCAATTGCAATCCCAATGTTCTTCGGTTATGCCTTTGGTCCCGTAGTCGGATTCTTCAGCGGCGCGGTTGGCAATATCTTCGGCGACGCGCTGACCGGCTTTGGACTTTCTCCGCAGTGGAGCATTGGCAACGGTCTCGTTGGATTCATCGCTGGCATGGCGATGCTCTTCAAGGATAAGAAACGAAGTATGGACACTGTGTTATGGGTGAGTGGTGTGCTGGCTGCCTTGACCGTGGTGTTATTCTTCTTTAATCGCGATGTTCAGAATCAATTCTATTTTGCCAATCAGGAGTCGGTTTCGATCTTTGCTGGCATAACTATCCTCATTGGCTTCGCGCTGGTGCTGGCGGTGCGTTTTGGCTTTGCCAGCAATGAAGATGTCGCCGCGGCTGTGACATGGGGTATGCTTGGTAATATTATTGGCATCCTCTTTGCGGCCCTTTCAGATATCTTCATCAATGGTTTTAGTCTCGCCGCGGCTGTGGTTGGAGAATTTCTTCCCGCGGCTGGTCCGAACCTGATCTTTGCAGCGATACTCGTGCCGCTGCTGGTCGGCGCGTACGCCGCCGTTCAGAAACAATCTGGTCGTTAGCAATATGTCACACCTGCACTTGCACCTGCGCTGCAAGTGCAGGTGCAAGTGTTGCGAGCGTAGTTCGCGAAGCAATCTCCTGTTGCAAGGGGATTGCTTCGTCGCTCGCGAAGTAGCTCCTCGCAAGGACGGTTGTAATTTATGTTAGTTGCTTGGCGTTATCGTAAACGTGACAAATCGTTGATCCAGTGGTTTAATCCGCGCGCCTGGCTCATCTTCTATTTGTGCTTTCTTTTTTCCACGCTCGCCTTTTGGGACGTGCGTTATCTTCTGCCGTTTTTTGTGATCTCGCTCATCGTTCTTTTTACATCGCAAATTAAATGGTTTGAGATTCGACGCGCTTTTCTCTTCATCATTGGCTTTGTTTTCATCTTCTCGGTTCTGACATTTCTTACGGGCCGCGGCGGTTCAGAACTCTATAAGCAAGAGCATCTCATCCGGCAATTCAAGGCTTCATTTTCCATCTTGGGCTGGACTCCGACCTTGGAGATTACGGTTGAACGCGCCTTCTTTGGAGTGAGTCAGTTCGTGCGCGTATTTTCGATTGCAATTATGACTATCTTGATTCCGTATTCGCTCAATCCGGCATTATACGGGATCACATTTAAAGGCTTGGGGATGAATGACAAGATCGCTTATGCTATGGATTTGACCATGCGCTTCATCCCGACCTTTGGCCGGGATTTCCAACTGACAATGGATGCTCAACGCGCGCGCGGCTACGAGCTTGAAAAGATCAAGGGTGGACTCATCGAGCAGGTTCGCAAACTCGGTCCGTTGATGGTGCCCGTGACCATTCACGCAATTATTGGAAGCGAAGATATTATTGATGCAATGGACTTGCGCGCTTTCGGAGTGGGTCCGCGCACATGGCTGGATCAATTATTCTATCAGCGCCATGATCGTATTTTGATCGCGTTCGGCGTTCTGATTTTATTGATTTCGTTTACAGTGGGATTCTTGGGATACGGAAGCTTTTGGGTTCCGCCCGCGCTAATTAAATTAGTTGGTGGATAAAAAACTGCGACGCTCAAAGCGTCGCAGTTTTGTTTTCCTTGCGATGAAATCTAATTGTGTCCTGAACCAGTTTCGCCCGCTTCGATGGCCACATCCAAATAATTTTCGCGCGGCGCGAAAGAACAGGTAGCGTAATCGGTAAATGAGCAGGGCGGATTGTAAGCCTTATTGAAATCTACAAAAACCTTGCCATCCTGATGCGGATCGGTGTAAAGGTAACGGGTGGCTTGAAAAGTTGTTTTGCCGTTGGTCAAATCTTTGAATTGAATAAGAAGCCGATGATCGGGTTCTTCGGTAACTAATAGTTTGAGCTTTTGTCCTGCGAACTCAAACGCGATTTCGCCATTCATTTTTTCGTCAATCACTTCGCCGAGGATATCCGGCATTTGGACGATCTTGGGAGTCTCATAACGGGTGTAGGTCGCAGGGATGCGATATTCTTCTTTTATCGGATACCATGTGCGGGGCGGACGGGTGCGACGTTCCTCGCGCATGTTGTCCCATAAACGAATTCCAACGCCTTTCGAGCGGCGGACAACCACCATGCGCATTTCTTCCATCGTGATGAAGCTTGGCACGTCTTCCTCGTCAGCTTGGAGCAAGGCGCTGTTTGTTTCCAAATCATTGACTGCGACGGTGCGCCCGGAATTCACATACAAGGTGACGTTGCTGCCGTCGAATTCAAAGCGGCCTAATTGTTTGGGCGCGCGGCTCGGAAGTTTGATATCGCAATCGGGATCCGAACCGATCAGGTTGGTGCCTTTGCGCAGCCAGAAGAGACCCGCTAGCGCCAGCCAGCTATTTTCGCGGCGCAGATTGTGATCCACTTCCTTGCGCCATTTCAGGATATTGCTGAGATATTCATCATTCGCCATGTGCA
>JBAUMB010000282.1:0-2506 GCA_049578465.1 Anaerolineales bacterium | reverse complement strand
ATCTCAGCCTTATTACCGATTCGTTCGTGACGACTCTGCGCGGCACCTATCATCCGCGCATTCAATATCCGGCCGCCGAGCCGCCTGCCGCAACGCAGAACATTCAGACCGGGCCTCTCAAGGAACAGAAGCAATGATCACTGTTGAATCTGATGTGAACGACAAATTAGTTTCTGCAAAAATAATCGAACGCGCCGCGAGCGCAGCGAATGCCGCATTGATGCATCAATCTGCCAAAGGTGACATCACCGTTGTATTGACGGATGACGAGAGTTTGCGGGAACTCAATCGCGAGTATCTCGGTATCGACGCGCCGACCGATGTGTTATCCTTTCCCGCATCCGAGACCGACCCGGAAACGGGCGCGGCTTATTTAGGCGATATCCTCATCTCGGTTCCTCAAGCCGATGCCCAAGCTAAATCGGCGAATCATCCGCTTGAATCGGAAGTCCAGCTATTGGTGGTGCATGGCGTTTTGCATTTGCTCGGATATGATCATGCCGAGGCAAAGGAAAAATCAAAGATGTGGAAAGTGCAAACTAAGATTTTGGAAAGTCTCGGTCTGTCTGGAATCGAGATTCAAGAATCGTAAATCGAACGATGAATAACGATTATTAAGCATCGAATGTGGAATTTTATTATCTCTCGTTATCAATCCTTTGGTCATGCTTTTCGCGGCTTGTGGTATGTCTTGCGGACCCAGCAAAATGCTTGGATCCACGCGCTTGCCGCAACGGTTGTGTTTATTCTGGCATGGTGGTTTCACCTATCCGCGTTGGATTGGGCGATCTTGATCCTCACGATTGGAATGGTCTTTGCGGCTGAATTTATCAATACTGCGATTGAAGCCGTCGTGGATTTAGCCAGTCCCGAAAAACATCCGCTTGCGAAAGTGGGCAAGGACGTGGGCGCGGCAGCGGTGTTGATCTCGGCACTGGCCGCGATATTGATTGGGTTTTTGATTTTAGGTCCGCCGTTGTGGGACAAGTTCAAGATTTTTTTTCACCGTTAAGACCATGACTCAGAAGAGGAGACAAAATGACTTTATCATTTCGTTTTGGCACCGTGGGCTCGCCGATTGGCACGCCGAAGAAACCCGGCGGTTCGGTCGGCGCGATTGCATTTAGCAAATCCATCGGCTTGCAGGCTTTTGAATTAGGCTGGGTGCAATCGGTGCGCGTTTCGGAAGAGACTTGTGCGTTGATCAAATCAACCTCTACGGAACAAGATGTATCAATCAGCGTGCACGCGCCGTATTTCATCAACCTTAACGCAAATGATGATGAATGGCCCAAGTCGCGCAAACGCTTGATGGACGCGGCTCATTATGGAAACCTGGCGGGCGCGACCGACATTATCTTTCATCCCGGCTCATACTTTGAGCGTCCACCTGCGGAGGTGTTGAAGGTTGCCATCCCGCGTTTGAAAGGTTGTGTCGATGAATTACGCAAGGTGGGTAATCCGGTAACGATCCTGCCTGAAACGATGGGCAAATCCGCGATGCTCGGTTCATTTGACGACACGCTCGAAATGGCAAAATCCATTGATGGCGTTTTGCCATGTATTGATTTTGCTCATTTGCACGCGCGTCCCGGCAATGGGACGATGAATACGTATGAAGAATGGTCTGCATTGTTGAAGACGTATGAAAAAGCATTGGGTAAATCTGCGCTCAAGAAATTGCACATTCATCTTTCAGGAATCGAGTATGGACCAAAGGGCGAGAAGAATCATTTAAAGTTGGAAGATGCGGACTTGGATCTAAAGGCGTTATTCCGCGCGCTGAATGATCATCATTGCGCCGGACGAATTTTATGCGAGAGTCCCGCCATGGAGGAAGATTCGCTTAAGATGAAAAAAACTTGGGTGAAGTTGAGCGGAGAGAAAGAATAAATCGAGTGCGGATGCAAAGCATCCGCACTTTTTACAGATCATCTACCGGCGTTTTTGCGTCCATCCAATTGAGTTCGCTATCGAGCATGAATTGTGTCGGCCAGTTAAAGTCGGCCTCGATCCACGGGTGGAACGATTTGATCATTTCGTACATTGCTTCAATGTTTTCCGTTGTCGGCGAATCATTCAAGCGATGAATGATTTCCAATAAATTAGCTGGTTTCTCTTTTGCCTGATCCAATACTTTGAGAAACCACTTGTGATATGGATATAGCAATTCATTATATGCAAGGATAAGACGTCCGCTAAACAATATATATTTACTGACCGAAGTTCCCAGCAAATATTGATTCTTGAGACGCAGGGCTTCGCCGCAATACCAATGCCAGGCTTCGAATTGTGCATAAAAGCGTTGGATGTGCGCGGCTTTATCCGCGGCCGGATATTGTGCGGCCTTGCGGACGATCTCCTCGAATCCATTGATCTTGTTGAATAAAATTTGAGCTCCGGCGAATGCATAGCGCGCCGGTTCGCTTCCTTTTTCAGCGACTTGCTCCACAAAACTTTGCGTGGAATATTTCCCGTCCACATAGCCGCCTTCGTAGGTGGTGAG
>JBAUMB010000281.1:0-21757 GCA_049578465.1 Anaerolineales bacterium | reverse complement strand
TGTTTGCCTATCTCTTTGAATACTTCGCGGCTAACTATGCCTTGAGTGACAAGTTGGTCTCCGCCGATGGCACCTTGAAAGGCATCGCCGCCGCTGCCGCTTCCAGCGCCCCGATTGGCGACATGGCTATTCAAATCGGTAACGTCTACCTGGGCGGGAACGGTTTCGCCTTCATGCTCGTGATCGCCGCCACCGTGGTCATCGCAATCGTTGGAACGACCCTGGCCGCCATGAACACGGGTGTACGCATCAGCTTTGCTATGGCACAGGATTCGGAAATGCCCGATATAATGGGTTTGCTGCACGATGCATATGCGACTCCGATGATGGGTATCATCATTATGATCATTGTCTCGGGTGTGATCGGCACAATCGGCGTACTGGGCGGAGTCGTGGCACTGACTGGCATCACTCTGGCTTCCAATCTGGGCACCTTCTTGCTCTATGGCTTGATCTGCGGCCTGACGGTGGTGGCCTTCAGTGGAAAGGCTGACTTCAGTTTCTTCAAGCACGCCACCCTGCCTATTCTGGGATTGATCGGGAATATTATCCTAGTGCTCACTATCTTCATCGTCGGCATCATCACCGGTGGTTCGACTGCGCAGGAAACATACCTTGCATTAGGCATCTCGGCTATCTGGCTTATTGCGAGTGTGTTGTATCTGGTGCTTACCAGTGCCCGAAAGGGACATGCAATAGTTCCGGCGGCCCACGAGATGACTGCTAAGGAATAAATTCACCCTAACGTAATACTACCAATGATGTAATTCCACGAACTGCACAATCGACGATTGTACAGTTCGTGGACAAGTGTAACGGCGTTGTTCCTTAGCCTATCTTGCTTAGGCGGAACAGCCTGAAACGGAAGAGCGTTCCTTGAGAAAGTACATTCCAGAAATTGAAAGCGGTGGTCTGAGTGTGACTGGTCCGATTCGCAATGATAACCAGGACTCGATCCATTTACCTGATCGTGAACATCCACCGGGCACTGACTTGCTTTTTGCAATCGCAGATGGCATGGGCGGTTATGCACATGGTGGAGTGGCTAGTTTGCTGGCGTTGGAATCTTTTTCCAGTACGTTGGCTGCGGGGAATGACAACCTAATACCCAAGTTGTTACAGCGAGGGGTAGAGATTGCCAACCTGCGAGTGTATCAAAAAGCTCAGCAATTGGGTGCTGTCCGCATGGGCACGACTCTTACTGCCGCCTATGTTCTAGGTGATATGCTGTATCTGGCACATGTGGGTGACAGCCGCGCCTATTTGATACGAGACGGCCGCTCCATATGCCTGACCGCTGACCATACGGCTGTAGGCGATCTGGTTCGCTCGAAGTTAATTTCTCCTGACAAGTTGCGCACCCATGCGCAGCGTTCTATGTTAACCAAATCTATCGGTACGGACTTGTTTGTCCAGCCCGATATTGTGCAACAACGGCTGAAAGAGGGTGATCGTCTAGTATTATGTTCCGACGGGGTTTGGTCCGTGGTTGAGGATGAGGAATTTGGCCAGATTGCTAGCGAACCGCATTCGGTGGATGTGATTAGCCGAAATCTCATTGATCTGGCTCTCCACCACAAAACGGACGATAACGCTTCAGTCGTCGTCTTCCATCTGCGTAAGCTAATCCCTGCTTCGACTGAATCGAAACCTCACAAAGAGGGCGGTATGAACTGGTTTCAAAATCTAAGGAAATTGGTGTCATGAGTACCTATGCTATAATCATCGGTAAGATGCTACAGATCGGGGATCAGTTTGACCGCTATCAGATACAAGCACACATGGCGCAAGGAGGTATGAGCGACACCTATCGGGCTTTCGACCTCGTGAACCATCGTGAGGTCGTGATTAAGATTCCCGATCAATCCACGCTGGGTGACCCGGCCGCATTCGAACGTTTCCAGCGCGAATTGGCGGTAATGAATACGCTCCAACATCCTTTCATTCTCAAAGGTCTAGGTTCGGGGAATTACAACCGCATACCTTTTCTAGTCACGGAATTTGTGGTGGGACGATCTCTCCGAGCTTTAATCGAATCTTCATCTCCCTTTCCTCAGGATAAAGCGCTTGACTTGATCTTGAAAATTGCTGATGGTATGGCATATTGCCACGAAAATGAAGTCATCCATCGTGACTTAAAGCCTGAAAATATCTTAGTAACAAGCGATGGTCAGCCGATCATAATTGATTTTGGCTTAGCACTTACGAAAAACACTCACCGTGTGACTTATTCGAATCTGAGTGCCATGGCGGGCACTCCCGATTATATGGCACCCGAACAAATTGAGGGCAAACGAGGCGACCGTCGGACTGATATATACGCCTTGGGTACCATGATGTATGAATTGCTCGCGGGGAAAACGCCTTTTACTGGCGATAGCAATATGATTGTCATGGCGCAACACTTGAACGGGACGCCTCCTCGCCTCGACCGGGTCAACCCATCCATTTCGCCTCAACTGGCTGCGATTGTTGCTACTTGCCTGGCACGGAATCCCGAAGACCGTTATCCCGATATGCCTGCCCTGATTCAGGCGCTCAATCATCCGGAGAATGTCGACCTGTCGATTCTGGAAAAAATGAATACTTCTTTTGTGTCTACTCTATCTTTTACGCAAATGCAGATTATACGTGGTGTCTTGATTGCGCTGGGAATTCTGTTTGGGTTGATTGCGCTTGCTTTGGCGTTACAATATCTTCATCGCTAACTATCTATGATTGCCGGTTGTGGAAATGATCAAAAAGAATCTTTGTGTGATACATGAAAGACAAGCATGAATAATTCAGCGCAGTCAACTGCAGATATTGTTGTACGCATGGAACAAGATCACATCAAGTTTATCGATTTACAATTTACTGACGTGGTGGGGATGGTCAAGAACGTTACCATCCCCATACACGAGTTGAAAGCAGCTCTTGAAAACGGTGTATGGTTTGATGGTTCTTCGATCGATGGCTTTGCGCGCGTGGCCGAGAGCGATATGCATTTACGGCCTGACCCCTCGACTTTTGCAATCATACCCTGGCTAACAGGCGAGGAAGCTACAGCGCGTCTGATCTGTGATGTTTATACACCTGATGGCCAGCCCTTTCCTGGAGATCCACGTTCGGTCCTACGGCGGGTCATTAATGATGCCGCTCAGATGGGTTTCGGATATAATACCGGGCCCGAGCTTGAATTTTTCCTTCTTAAACCAAATGCGGATGGAGGCCTGATGCCTCTTGTGCCGCACGATAGCGCCAGTTATTTTGACGCGCCGGCGGATATGGCTGCCGGACTGCGACGCCAAATGGCAACTACACTCGAGGCGCTCGGCTTGCAAGTGGAAGCGATGCACCATGAAGGGGCTTATGGCCAGCAAGAGATTGACTTCCGTTATTCCGATGCATTAACTACTGCTGACAGCGCAGTTACACTGCGCGTGGCATTGAAAGTAATTGCCCAGCAAAATGGCCTATATTGTACGTTCCTGCCCAAACCCATCCGGGGAATCAATGGAAGCGGGATGCATGTGCACCAGAGTCTCATCTATACCGCCAATGGAAAGAACGCTTTTTCCGACCCTGGCGATGCCCATGGCCTTTCAAAAATCGCCAAACAATTCATCGCCGGACAGCTGGCTCATGCACGCGGCATGTGCGCGATACTTGCGCCACTGGTGAATTCATACAAACGTCTTGTGATGGGTTATGAGGCACCAGTTTATATAAGTTGGGCGCGGATAAATCGGTCTGCGCTCATCCGCGTGCCTCGCGCCTCGGAGAGTGAGTCAACGCGACTGGAGTTGCGTTGCCCTGATCCAAGTTGCAACCCTTACCTCGCTTTTGCAGTCATGCTAGCTGCCGGGCTTGATGGGATTCGCCGCGAACTGCCCGTTTCGAATGCTACGGAGGAGAACATCTACCTGCTCGACAAACCCAACTATTCATCACAGGATGTGTTGCCAACGTCCCTGAATGAAGCACTTAAGGCAATGGAAAGGGATGAAGTTGTCCGTGATGCACTTGGGCCACATACTCATGAAGTCTTCATTAATGCTAAACGTCTTGAATGGGAGGATTATCGGCTCGAGATAACCGGTTGGGAACTCGAAAAGTATCTGCCAAATTACTAGGAGATGAACTAGTTTTCGAGTTGGGACATCGAGATTGATCCCACTTCCTGCCCCGATGTTTTATTCATACGTCTATCAGGGAAACACTACCCGTTTGGGGCATAGACGTACCCATCTTTCAAACCATATAATTTGTTGGTCAACACCAATAGCAATCAAATCTAAATAGGATTTTCAAGGAGAAGAATCTCATGGCAAAAACAATTAAGGAAGTTCTTGAGATGAGCAAGAATACTAAGCTGGTGGATTTGCGCTTCATTGATCTACCGGGCACTTGGCAGCATTTCACCATGCCCACGCATCGTCTCACTGCAGAGTTTTTCGAGGAGGGAATTCCGTTTGATGGCTCCTCCATCCGCGGTTTTCAGGAGATTCATGAATCTGATATGCTTCTGAAGCCTGATCCCGATACCGCCTTCCTTGATCCTACGGCAGAGATTCCCACGCTGGTCCTAAGCTGCAACGTGTACGATCCATTCACTTTTGCAGCTTACAGCCGGGATCCGCGTTATGTGGCACTCAAAGCGGAGGCATATCTCAAGAGCACCGGGATTGCCGATACGGCCTACTTCGCGCCGGAGGCGGAATTCTTCATCTTCGACAGCATCCGGTATTCGTCCGGCACTAATGAATCGTTCTATTCGATTGACAGCGAAGAAGCTTGGTGGAGTAGCGGTCGTTCGGATCGACCGGGTTTTGGCGGCCAAATCCTCCCGAAACGCGGTTACTTCCCCGTGCCTCCCACGGACACCTTGCAAACCTTGCGTTCCAAGTTCATGCTTGCTATGGAAGAGATCGGTGTGAAGATGGATTTGCACCATCATGAAGTCGCCACAGCAGGTCAGAGCGAAATGAGCATGACCTTTACCACGCTCACTCGCATGGCCGATAATCTTCTGCTCTATAAATACATTATCAAAAATGTTGCCCGCCAGAATGGAAAGACGGTCACCTTTATGCCTAAGCCTTTGTTTGGCGATAACGGTTCTGGTATGCACGTTCATTCATCTCTCTGGAAGGGCACCACCAATATTTTCTATGATGAAAAGGGATACGCCGGCCTTTCACAAACCGCCAAGTATTATATTGGCGGAGTGCTTAAGCATGCACCGGCACTACTAGCCCTAACCTCGCCCACCACCAATTCCTTCCGCCGTCTAGTGCCCGGCTATGAAGCGCCGGTCAACATTGCATATTCACAGCGCAACCGTTCTGCCATCTGCCGCATTCCTGTCACCAAGAATCCCAAGGCCAAGCGCGTCGAATTCCGCGCACCCGATCCATCCTGCAATCCATTCCTTGCATTTGCAGCCATCATCATGGCGGGCTTGGATGGTATCACAAGCAAGATCGATCCGGGTCAACCGCAGGATCGCGATCTGTACGAACTGCCTGCCGAGGAAAAGAAATTGATCAAACAAGTTCCCAGCTCCCTCACCGAAGTTCTTGACGCGCTCGAAGCCGACCATGAATTTCTGCTCAAGGGTGATGTGTTCACTATGGACCTGCTCGAGGAATACATCAAATACAAGCGTGTCAATGAAGTGGATGCAATTCGCCTGCGCCCGACCCCGCACGAATTCGCCCTGTATTTTGACTGCTGATACAAATCGAAAACAACTCCGAGGGAAGTGAGAAACAGAAAGGCCGAGGTTGTCCTCGGCCTTTCGCATAAAATCGTATGCCTTTATACTTATTATCTTTTGCTTTTGCTCTTGCCATTGCTTTTTGAATTAACCAGAACTTGCGTAGATAACATTCCAATGAGAAAATCATTATTAAATCCTGTTCGAGCGCTATTTGAGATGAAGACACGATCATCCCCATCCTCTGAAGAAACAGACCCGCGTCTGCTTGAAGCACTGGCAAGCTTGAACCAGATAAGCGACGCGATCAATCACATTAGCTCTGATGATGCAGGTCAAAATGGCTTGAGCCTTCAGCTGATCGTTGATAGTGCAATTCGGGTTGTCACCGGTTCATCAGCAGTGATTTATACCTACGATCAGGTCAAAGGCTTATTCGAGCAAGAATCGCGCGTCTCTGCCGAACCGGGGAGAAAACAAAAACATGATGCAGAGACGGACAAACCCAATGATGCGCCGCGTCTGCACGGCATAGGGATGCGGACGATCAAACGCCGCCGCCGATCCTTTTCCTATGAAGAGTCTGATTTGGACATTCATCCTTATCATGCCGTCTTGGGAATAAAAGTCGTTGCGTGTTTTCCACTGATTGTTGCAGAGCAGGCTGTAGGAATCCTATACATTTATCTGCATGAAGATCGTCAGTTCACCAACCTCGAACAACTCATGCTGGATAATTTTGTCAATCAGGCTGCGATGGCGATCTATCATTCAAAGCGTCTCGCCGGAATCAGACGAGATTTGACTCGCAAGAACGAGGAATTAAATCAACTTCGCCGGGCAGGTTTATTGATCTCATCCCGGCTGCGCCTTGAGGAGACGCTTGATTCCATTCTGCAATTGGCTCTGGAAATCACGAACGCCCAATATGGAATCTTTAGACTTCTTGACAAAAATGGCGAATTTCTTGTCACGCGGGCGGTCAGTGGGTCGCGGTTTGAAAGCCCTCTCATTGAAAAATTACCGTTGGATGGAAACAGTATCATGGCATATGTGGCACGCACCCGGGTGCCTTTGCTCATTTCAGATCTGAAACAGGAACCATGGGCAAAAATATATTATCCGCTAGATCCCGGGTTGGAAATGCGCTCCGAACTGGCTGTGCCTTTAATCAATGCAAGCGGGCGTCTGGAAGGTGTTCTTAATCTCGAAAGCCCAAACCTGGGAGCCTTTTCTGAAGACGACAACCACATGTTGCAATCACTTGCAACGTATGCAATCACGGCCATTCAGGAAGTTCGTTTGCTTGATGCCCTGCAGGAAATTGCACAACTCCTTCTATCACAACCATGCCAGAAAGTGTTGGATCATCTTGCAGCTATTGCCAACGATTTACTCAATTCATCATCGAGTGCGATCTGGCTTATCACCTCGGGTGAGCTGACGCTGGCAGCGTCCAATGGCGACCGTAATCTTCCTGAAAAGATTTCGTTGCACGAAAGCCTGATTAGGCAAGTAATCCTGCGCAAAAAAACCATTACAACAAATGACATAAGTCAAAGTTCTCGTGGTGATCCAAAGAATTCCATCGAAACACCAAATTGGCCGCGCGCGTTAATCGTTCCTTTGCTCACTGGTGATGACAACCGTACCCTGGGCGCATTCAGCGTATTCAGATCAGATGCAGATGCCGGGTGGAATGCTGAATCAGAGTGGGATGAAAAAGTTCTTACCTGTTTGGCTTACTATGCCGTGCTGACTGTACAAAACGAGTCTCACCAGCAAGCTTTGCGTACTTCTCAAGAACGGCATTGGACAGCCGAGGCGTTTGCCGCCGTAGGCGATATTGCAGCAAACTTATTACATAATATGAACAACAAGGTCGGCACCATACCCGTGCGGGTTCAAGCCATTCAAGATAAGTATCGTCAGATCCTTGATGCAGATTCATACCTTGCCAACAACCTCGCCGAGATCGAAAGCAGCGCAATGGAAGCGATGCAGATGGTGCAGGAAAACGTTTCTCATCTTCGTCCTATTCGCATGGAGAAAGTAGATATCGCATCCCTCGTAGCGGGTGCTATTCGTGCCGTGCAATTACCAGCAGGTGTTCAGGTCGAATCGAATGGGCTGGATGATTTACCCACGATAATGGTGGGGGGACAGAGCCTCATATTTGTATTTAGGAACCTGATCGAAAATGCAATTTCTGCGATGCATGGAAATGGATTAATTATGATTCAGGGCGTATCCGAATCCGAATGGCTGGAAATAACCATCACGGATAGCGGCCCCGGAATCTCACAGGAACTGCACGGTCAAATCTTTGAATTGAATTTTTCCGGCCGCTCCGGTACATATCCCGGGAAATTAGGGTTTGGCTTGTGGTGGGTGAAAACCTTGATGACACGTCTAGGAGGGTCTGTTGTAGTTGAAAGTGACGGCCAGCACGGCACCACATTTCGATTGCGCCTGCCATCGGTGGAGAATAAGCCCTAATGGTACAGATTCTTCGCGCACTGGTGGTCGAAGACGATCATTCATGGCAACAGATCCTAAGTGAGATTCTTTCAGATTGCGGGTTGGAAGTGGATGTTGCCGATAATCTGGAAGAAGCAATTCTTAGCCTCAAAGCGCAACCGCATCGGCTCGCTATTCTCGATCTTTCGCTTTCTCCCAGCAATCAGAATAATTATGATGGCCTGCGCGTGCTGGATGCAGTTCGCCGCCTCGATCCGAATTGCCGAGCGATTCTCTTAACCGGCTTTGCAACTGTTGAGCTCGCGGTCACTGCACTTACAGATTACGGCGCTTTCACTTTTTTGCGGAAGGAAAGTTTTCATCGCAGTCAGTTTCGTGACATCATTTATCGTATCCTGGTAAGTCCTCCACCTCTGACAGTCCCGGTTTCTCCCTCACCTGTAACCAGTACAACTGCCCCAATAAAGGGACAGATCAAATCGTTAAAACACCTTGATGAAAAAGCGCTGGTGGTGGAAGATGATGCCGGGTGGAGAAGCATTCTCGAGGAACTCTTGAGCGATGCCGGATTTCAGGTACGGTCATGTGTAAGTTTTGGCGATGCAATTGGATATCTCCGTACGGATAAATTTGCGCTGGCAATTATAGACTTGTCTTTGCAGGGCCCGGTCACTGGAGGCTGGGATAAGGACACAAGTGAGGCAAATTTGGATGGCTATAAACTGCTCGCTGCCACACATACGGGTATGATCCCAACAATTGTCGTCAGCGGTATTATCGAGCCGGAGGAAATCCAACGAGTTTATTCGGAGTATTCGATATCTGCCTATATCGAGAAGCAGGCATTCGACCGCGCCGCATTTCGCCGCTTAGTCGAAGAAACCCGATCGATTCATCAGTCTTTTAGCAAATTAAGCGCGCTGACTGATCGCGAACGAGAGGTATTGAACCTGCTGGCTCAAGGTTTAACAAACAAGGAAATTGCAGATCAGCTGTTCGTCACAACCAATACTATAAAAAGGCACTTGAAAGCAATATTCGAAAAGCTTGATGTTCATACCCGCTCGGCAGCCACCGCAAAGCTCATCGGGAGATAGCAGATGACGCTTGCGATTCTGCAATGGCCTGACCAGCGTTATGTAGTTCGTCAGCCGAAATGGGACACATCGATCGATTCACTAAGATGTAATTTTCCGGTCCAGTGATGCTGAGTATGCTGCGGCTATTTAATCATCCATCCAGAAAAAAGAGGATCATGCTACTTAACCTTCATTCTAAAGCAAACTGGGAACAGCGTCATCGGCATTATTCTTCTCTATGTTCAAAAACCATCAAATTCTATAAAAAGCTGCTGCTTTCTAAAAAACCACAACAACTGCAAAGATCAAACGATCGCGCCGAATTCGATACACTTTAGTTGTGAACTGTCGTCCAACATGGAAAGTAGCTTGAAACTCAGCACTGTGGCATCCCTCCTCAAGTAATTCGAAGGAAGCCGATAGGTGCGAAATCGAAGAAATACGAAGTGAGAACGAGCAGTTCAAAGTACTAGTACAGAAGCAAACTCTTCTTACATAGTATCTTAAATTTACAATACCGCTCAAAAGCGGTATTGTAAAAGAATTTCCAAGTTGTCTGCAAGTTATTTCCAATTGATTCTTAATTACACCCCAACAACTAAAACTCAATAGGAAATTCACTTACCGGCACGGATTTTGGCTCCGCTCAATGGATTGCCGAACAGCGGGGCGAACACACAGAAATCAATCACACCTGCCAGCAAGGGCACTAACCCGATCACAGCAACGATGATGCCAGTTGTGCCGCCGAGGCCAAACCAGCCCCACGCGACCAAAGCGACACCTGCCACAATACGAACGATACGACCTGCAGTTGAAGCCATGAAAGAAACAAACGGATTCATTTTTTATCTCCTTTGATTATGATTTATCCTGCTTCCAGTATAGGAGGTTTGAATATGTTTGTCAGTGATAAAGTCACACAGCATTGAGGGTTTGCAAACCGCCCTCATCCAAGACTTCAATCTCCCCGCGTCCGACGCGAACAAATCCACGTTCAGAAAAATCCTCTAATAAGCGGCTAATGACTTCTCGTGAACTTCCCAATTCCGATGCGATCTCCTGATGAGTGATTCGCATCGAGCTCTGGACCCGCGAGCGGGTCAACAGAAACGAAGCGAGTCGTTCATCCATACGGCGAAAAGCAACTTCTTCTACGATGGACATCACACTGGACAAACGCTGTGAAAGTAAATCAAAAACAAACTCACGCCATAAATCATATTTCGCGACCCAGTGACGAAATATATCCGCGGGAATCATCACGGCTTCAGCATCTTTTTCAACCACGGCGATTGCAGGGAAAGTCTTCTGGCTCAAAATCGCGTTGGCGGTGAGAATGCAACTTTCGCCGTTGCCAAAACGATACAACGTAATTTCACGTCCCGTCTCGCCGATTTTATAAACACGAACTACACCTGAAATCAGCAAAGCAATAGCGTCCACTTGATCATCTTCTAGAAAAACATCATGACCAGCCGGAATCTTGGCAATGAATGCAACTTGCTGAAAATCATGGATAAGCTGCGGCTCAGCACCTAAAAGTATAGGCAAGGCTTCAGAAACGCGTTTGAATTGTGTGTGGTCAATCATGGCAAACAATCCTTGATACTTTTTTGGGTTATCGAGTTAGATAATAGCAGAAATTTATTATACACATCGTTCATGGAAAATCTGTTGCCAAAAATCAAAACCAACTTTTGGGGTTTCTAAGAGAAAAGGTGGATATGACATTCTTGCATCAATCATATGACACACTTCACTATTGTGATTTTGTTCACAGGGCTATTATTCATATATATGTCTTTCCATATATAAGCAGGATATTAAAAACATGGTATCAAAAGCTCTTATTCAGGAAATAACCCAACTCGAAGCTGACTTCTGCTCCGCTCTATCTGACCCGACTCGGCTTCTTATTTTATATGCGCTAGCCGATTCACCCCACAATGTCACTGAGCTAACAAATGAATTGAATGTCATTCAGCCTACCGTCTCGCGGCATCTTAAAGTTCTGCGCGAGCGTGGATTAGTACACACCGTTCGTAATGGCTCGAGTATCACCTATCATTTGGGAGACGAACGATTAGTCCAAGCACTTGACTTGTTGCGCGCCGTCATGCGCGACCGAATGGCATACCGAGCCAGTTTGATAAAAAGAACGAAGGCGATCACGAACGCCCAATGAAAAAAATAAACCCAATCCTTTATGAGGAGGTTTGCATGCAAGGTAAGAAAATGTTTTTGATGCTAGTGATCACTGGATCACTGATTGTCATCATCAGCGGCATAGCATTAGCGGTCGCAAAGCCTGCCCACGCCGCCCAATGCGGGTCCCAGTTATCATCTGCGCTCGCACAGTGCGGTTCACAGATATCATCCTGTAAGAATTGCCATGAAGTTCAAGCAAAGAAACCAGTTAACACTGATGGTACATCTTGGCATACCTCACACGCATTTGGCGATTTTTGTTATATCTGTCATGCCGGGAATCAACAAGCAACCGATGAAACTGCCGCACACACCGGGATGGCAGATCCGCTTTCAGATATCAAAGCCTCCTGCCAATCTTGCCATCCGAGCGACTATCAAGCCCGCGCTCAAGTTTACGCGACCAAATTGGGTGTTCAGATCGGGTCCGGTTCCGCCTCAGCCGCTACCGGGTCAAGCAATGGAACGCCCGCCGCGACTGCAACCGCCGCACCAGCTTCGAGCAATACGTCGGCCACCCCTCAACTCGTCGCGGTTCAACAATCCGCATTGGCTCCCAACGATCCAAACTTAGTCAATTACGTTCAGCGCTATAACGAAAACGTGCTGGGACAATATCCGATCAATTGGGGTAATGTGATTTTGCTCATCATGATCGGCGCGATGTTGATCGGTGGCGGCGCGTTGGTTATCAGCCGCGAAGGATTCGTTAAGGTTTCCTTCAAAGACACTAAATCGGTTGAAGGCGAGTATCCAGCCGATGTCGTGGAGATGATTCCGCAAATCGCAAAGTTGAAACCTAATGCGCGGAAGTCGTTGCGCCGCCTGTTACAAAAGCCGGATGCAACCGCCGAAATGCTGACCTCCATTGATAAACTAACTGATGGCAAATCATCGGATCAGAAAGAATAAATTCACTTTGCGTGAAAGGAGAATCATATGAACTGGATCATCAAGCAAATTCATAAGGAAACATGGTCACCGTATGCGGCCGGCATTCTGCTTGGCATCGTCGGCGTGTTGGCTGTAGTTCTATCTAACACCCTCTTGGGTGCTTCCGGCGCTTTCGAGAATATTGCCGGTCTGATCGGCAAAGCCATCGCACCGCAAGCTTTCAACAATACATATTTCAAGTTTGTGATGCCGCCTGGAATTACGTGGGGAGTCATCCTGTTGGTCGGCGTATTCTTCGGCGGCATGATTGGGGCCGCGACCAGCGGCACATTGAAGTGGGGCAAGAAAGATGCGGTCAACAGTGATTTTCAATGGAAGAGCATCTTCGGTCCGCAGATTTGGAAGCGATGGGTGTTGGGATTTGTTGGCGCGATTATTCTGGAGTACGCCGCAGGCATCGCAGGCGGATGCACGAGTGGACTCGCCATCTCAGGCGGAATGTTACTGGTTCCAGCCGCGTTCCTTTTCATCGCCGGGATGTTTGGATCAGGCATTATCACAGCGCTGATCATTTATCGCAACCGCTACTAAACAGTGTGGCGCAAGTCCTACCACATAGGAGAACTGAAATGAATTATGTGATTGCTCTGATCCTCGGCGGGTTCTTCGGTTTCTCGTTGAACAAAGCCGGATTAACCAAGTACAACAAAATCGTCAACCAATTCCGCTTCACCGATATGGCTGTTTTGAAATTCATGATGACCGCTTTAGTCGTGGCCATGATCGGACTCTACGGTTTGCGCGGACTCGGTTTGGTTAAGTTCCCAGCTGTGCCAAATACATACATCGTTGGAAATCTGGTGGGTGGTCTGATATTTGGTATCGGCATGGCTCTGACAGGATACTGACCGGGTACCTGT
This sequence comes from Anaerolineales bacterium, assembly GCA_049578465.1. Classification (GTDB taxonomy): domain Bacteria; phylum Chloroflexota; class Anaerolineae; order Anaerolineales; family Villigracilaceae; genus Fen-1038. The sequence goes on along the minus strand of JBAUMB010000281.1, from coordinate 8,471 downwards.
GTCGCCGGGTCCGGCGAAGGAAAATTAGATTATCTCATCCCTGGTTTGCTTGGCTTTTTAACCGGTGCAGTAATTTATGGTCTCACCTATCAACAGGTATTCCCTCAAATCTCACAACTGGCTAATTACGGCGGCGTAGTGATGCCCGATTTGTGGAACCTCAACCCGTACTTAACTGTGCTCGCTTTCTCACTGATGGCTTTGCTTCTCTTCTATTTGATTGACCGCATGGGCATGCAGAGAAAAGAAAAAGAGAATTAATAATCTGAGAATTAATGGTTTCTGATCAATTGGAGACTCCATGACGAATACAATCTCAAGGCGCGACTTCCTTAAGTTGGGCGGCGCGGCGTTCGGGGCATTTACTATCGGACAATTTATTCCACCGCTCGCGGCACAAGCCGCGCGCGAAGCTGGTTATCTCGACGCTACCGACAGCGGTTACATCCCTAGCATGTGCGAGATGTGTGTGTGGCGATGCGGCTTACTTGCTAAAGTCGTGAATGGACGCGTGGTCAAACTGGAAGGCAATCCCGATCATCCGCATTCGAAAGGCAAGTTATGTCCGCGCGGACAAGCAGGTTTGATGAACACTTACGATCCTGACCGTGTGCTGAATCCGCTCATCAGGGTTGGAAACCGCGGCGAGGGTCAGTTCCGCAAAGCGTCGTGGGATGAAGCGCTTGATCTTGTCGCCAAGAACATGCTTGATATCAAACAAAAATATGGTCCCGAGGCGATGGTCTTTTCGTCCACGCATAATCTCTCGCAGCCGCTGTTCGAAAATTTGCTTAATGCATTTGGTTCACCAAACTACGGCACGCAACGCAGTCTATGTTTCAATGCGATGACGGTCGCAAACTTGATGACGTTTGGAGTGGAAGAACCGGAACGCGATTACAGTAAAGTCAAATACATCATTCTTACCGGTCGGAATTTAGCCGAAGCAATTTCTAATTCCGAGACCGGCGATCTGATCCACGCCATTGATCGCGGTGTGAAAGTGGTTTATCTCGATCCACGTTTTACGAAGACTGCGGCGAAAGCAACCGAATGGCTGCCCATCCGCCCCGGCACGGATTTAGCATTTCATCTTGCGATGTTAAACGTCATCATTGGCGAGAACTTGTATAACCAAAGTTTTGTATCGCAATATACAGTTGGCTTTGATGAAGTTTCCAGCACTGTTCAATCATATACTCCTGAATGGGCGGCGAGAATCGCCGAGATTCCGGCTGATACGATTCGACGCATCGCGCGCGAATTTGCCGCGGCTGCGCCTTACGCATTAGCTCACAACAACTGGCGCACGTCTAACTTCGTTAATTCATTCCAAACTGAACGCGCCATCACCATTCTTAATGCAATCGTTGGCAATTGGGGAACGACAATGTTCCCGGCTGGAGGCGGCGAAGGCGTGGGGTTGGGCGCACCAAAGCAACCAGCTTATCCGCGCGTTTCAGCTTTGCGTTTGGATGGCGTGCCGTGGAAGTATCCTTTCGTTCCGCTGCAATATGGTGTGATTCAACAAATGCGCGACTCGATCGTTGATGAAAATCCATACGCGGCGCATGGCTGGTTCATCTCGCGTCAGAACCCGGTCATGTCGATACCTGATCGCAAGAAAACACTCCAAGCTTTTGCCAAGATGGACTTCATCGTCACGATTGATATCATCATGAACGATACATCCTGGTTCTCAGATGTGGTTTTGCCGGAAGCATCGTATCTTGAACGCTATGACCCGCTTTCCTTGGTGGGCACTCCGCTTTCGTCGGTGGGAAGCCGCGCATTTCTGCGTCAGCCGGTGATCGAGCCGCAAGGCGAAGGTAAATCATCTATGTGGATTTACAAACAGCTTGGCGAACGCTTGGGCTTGAGCGATTTCTTCCAATACAAAGATGAGGAAGATTACATCAATCAACAACTCGCGCCGCTCGGCGTTTCATTGGACACGGTTCGTAAACAAGGTTATGTGGATTTGCCCACGAGCAACACCGACATATTCAAATGGACCACATCCAGCGGAAAGATCGAATTGAGTTCTGCCACACTTACGAAAGCGAATTTCGATGGCGTTCCGAAATGGGAAGAACCGCCCGCGCCAAAATCCGGACAATATTATTTGTTGACTGGCAAAGGCGCCCGCCAGACTCAATTCGGCACGCAGAACAATCAGTTGCTTCATAAATATGATGATGAACTCGGCTTATGGATGAATACCAAAGTCGCCGCATCGCAAGGTTTGAATAACGGAGACATGGTTTCGGTCACCAGCGATGTCGGTCAGATTTATGTCAAGCTGATCGTGACGCAAGCCATCCGCCCTGATTGCGTTTATATGCAACCCGGCTTTGGTCATCTCTCGCAAGGTTTGACCACAGCTTACGGTCTAGGCTCAAGCGATTCTGATATACGCGTCACATTCACTGATCCAATCAGCGGCGGGCAAGCGCTCAGTCAAACATTTGTATCGGTACAGAAGGCTTGAGCGAGGTGATACCATGACTGACATCCAGAACATTAAACATAAAACTTTTCTTTTCGACGCCACGCGGTGTATCGATTGCCGCGCTTGCATGATCGCTTGCAGTGTGGAAAATAAAATTGATATGAACAAAACGCGCATTTGGGTTTCCGGCGTTGGGCTAATGGGTGAATATCCGAATCTTGGAAGAGCTTCGATGGTCTATCACTGCATGCACTGCGATGAGCCTGATTGTCTTTCAGCTTGTCCGGTTGGTGCGTACAGCAAACGCGAAGATGGTCCGGTGATCTATGATCCCAATAAATGCATTGGTTGTCGTTATTGCATGAACGCCTGTCCTTTCGGTGTGCCACACTTTGATTACGACAAGAACATCATCCAAGGCGCATTCATTGACAAGTGCACGATGTGCCCGCAACGCATCGATATTGGACTTGAACCAGCTTGCGTTGCAACCTGCCCCACCGAAGCCTTGATGTTTGGCGAACGTGCGGATTTGCTTACTGAAGCACATGCTCGCATCGCGGCGCATCCTGATCGCTATATCAATCACGTTTACGGCGAGACGGAAAATGGAGGCACATCGTATCTGATTCTTTCGCATGTTGCATTTGCCGAACTCGGATTGCCAAATCTCGGATCGACGCCAGTGAGAAACGTCAGCCAAGAAGTGATCGGATTAACGGTTCCTGCCGCGCTGGGAATTGGCGCGATATTAACCGGAATCACAATCGGCGTGCACGAGTTCAATAAAAGAAAATCCGAAGCAAAAGCGGAAGCTGAGGAGACGAAATGAAAATGCAAATTAACATCAATCCGCGTCTCCGCTTTCATCTGAGTCCGTTCGTGTGGGTTTTGATTCTCTTGATGGGAATCGCTTTCATCGTAGCGATGATCCGCTTTGGCGCTGGCATCGGTGCGATCAGCAATTTGAGCAACGCATATCCTTGGGGCTTTTGGGTCAGCTTCGACTTGTTCACCGGTATTGCTATCAGCAGTGGCGCGTTCGTTCTCACTTCATTAGTCTATATTCTTGAATTGGAAGAATTTCGCCCGTTGGTGCGCCCCACTCTTCTTACAGGATTTATCGGATATGTGATGGAAGTGATTGCGCTGTTGGTTGATCTTGGTCATCCCGAGCGCATCTGGCATTACTTCGTTTATCAGAACTTCACATCGTTCCTGTTGTTCATCGGCCTCTATGTGATGATCTATGCAACAGTCATGTTGGTCGAACTTGCGCCAGCAGTGCTTGAGCGATTCCATTTACAAAAGTTTGCCGACTTGATCAAACGCTTCATGAAACCGATTGTCATCATCGGCGCGACAATATCAGTCTTGCATCAAGGTTCACTCGGCGCGTTGTTGTTGATCCAGCCTGTGAAGTTATTTCCGCTTTGGTGGACGCCGTTCCTGCCGGTGCTGTTCTTCATCTCTGCAGTGGCGATTGCTATAGCTATGACCATTTTCGAGTCGTCGCTTAGCTCGCGTTATTTTCATCGCGGACTCGAGACTCATCTTTTAGAAAAACTTGCCGTTGCAATCCCTTACGTGTTAGGTTTGTATTTGATCGTTCGCTTTGTTCAACTGGCTTTAGCTGGTGACATGCAATATTTCTTCAACAGCGGTTGGATGAGTATTCTGTTTTGGGCGGAAATCATCATCGGTTCGATCATTCCGCTGATTCTTTTTTCGTTCAAAAAGATTCGTCAAAACCCAAGAGGACTTTTAACTGGCTCGATCATTTTGCTCGTGGGAATGATTCTGGATCGCTTCGATGTGAGCTGGTTGGCAGTCAAGCATCCCGATCCGATCACGTACATCCCAACCTTCATGGCGAACAACGTTCACTACTTCCCGTCATTGCCTGAGGTCTCGATTTCAATCGGCATTTTCTCTGCAGGCATTCTTGCATTCGGGCTTGCCATCAAGTATTTACCAATCTTTGAAGACGAAAACAGTCACACGGCTTCTCATTAATCGAAAACCGCTCTGTCGCCGCAGCGGTTTTTATCAGTAATATCAATTATCATTTATCTGTATTCAAAATGCGCCCAACCTTTTTTCATCATCTCCATCCACCGACCATTCCCGCTAAGCAATCGCGCTGGCGATACACACTCGGCGCGGGCGGCACGGCTGTATTCCTGATGCTCGTATTAGGCGCGACGGGCATCCTCGAAATGTTCTATTACATTCCCACGCCGGATCAAGCCGCTCAATCCATACAAATCATCAGCTACCTCGTGCCATTCGGCGGATTGATTCGCAACATTCACTTCTGGGCAGCGCAACTTCTTTTGATTGTCACTGCCGTTCATCTTGTGCGCGTGGTGTTCACCGGTTCATACGCGCCGCCGCGTCGCTTCAACTACTTGCTTGGATTAGCATTATTCATCTTTGCCATCCTGCTTGATTTCACCGGTTATATTCTCCGCTGGGATCAGGGCATTCAATGGGCTTTAGTGGTCGGGACGAATCTCATCAAGACGATTCCGTGGATCGGGAATTCTCTTTACATCGTTCTCACTGGCGGGACCCAGCCCGGACTCCCCACCTTGATCCGATTCTACACTTGGCACATTTTCGGACTTACGCTCGTTGCGATTATCTTGATGGTCTGGCATATCTTCCGCGTTCGACGCGATGGAGGCATCGCTGTTCCGCCGTCGCATCTGCGCGTGGATAAGGAACGCATCACGCGCAACGAATTAGTGCAGCGCGAAGTGCTAGCAATGTTATTGACCGGCGCAGCGTTGATTCTTTTCGCATCATTCGTTCCCGCGCCGATTGCTCAACCCATTACCCATATTAATGTCATGGCAGGCGATGCACGTGCGCCATGGTTTTTTCTTTGGGTTCAACAAATGCTCAAATGGGGCGATCCGTTTATTTGGGGCGTGCTCGCTCCATTGATTATTTTGGCTGTGCTCGCACTGATTCCCTATATCTTTCCAAAGCCTGCCGATGCCGAACTGGGAAAATGGTTCCCTCGTTCGAATCGATTGGCGCAAATTGTATTAGCCGTAATTGCTTTGTTGATCATCATATTAACAATTTTCGGCAGTCTGCCTGCCTCTTAGAAATATGAAGCGTTGGATTGCATTAGGCTCCGCTATTCTTCTATTTGCCATCCTCGCGGCATGGTGGACAAATTCGCGCCAACCCAAACCGATTGTTTTAATTCCAACCTTAACCGGCAAGCCGGAATATTGTTTAACATGTCATAATGATTTGCCACAAATTAGTCCATCGCATCCAATCAAAACCTTCGGCTGTGTGATTTGTCACGGCGGCGTGGCATTAGCGCTGAATGCAAACTTGGCGCACAGCACCATGCGCGGCGGAGCAAATCCATCTGACCTATCCGTGGTGCAAGAATCTTGCGGCGGAAGCAATTGTCATTCCGGCACAGCCGCGGATAATAACAATCATATTCAACGCGTGATGACTAGCGTTCAATCAACATACGCGGGCGCAATCGCAAATATCCTTTACACTTATGGAGCAGAACCGGATTTACGCGCGCGCTTCGGCATCAATGCCATCACAGATAATCAAATCACGACATCAACTGGCGTGCCATTTCTTCAAGCTTTTGATCCAACGAAAGAAACAAGTCCATCGATCCAAAAGTTTGGGACAAATTGCTTAACTTGTCATCTCGACGCTCAGCCGGGCGGCATCGTGCCGCCCGAGCGCAATGCCGTTGGCATGACGCCAACGGCGCAGGCATTGCCCGGTTCCCAATTTGATCGTCTAACTGGATGCGCCGCATGTCATACGCCAAACGTCGATTCATTTCCGCAAGGACAAATCCATAAGTTGACGACCGATATTCCATACACACAATGCAACACCTGTCATAACCGCGGCAATTACGATTTACAAACGATGACTTTTCTCCAGCGCACAGACAATCCATCACCGACTGACCGTCTGCAAAATTATTATCAACCCATCGCCCAATTCACCAAATGCGAATATGAATTGGATTGCATTGATTGTCATACTCGCACCGAAGCCATGGGCGATGGCGATATTCATTCTAGCGAAGCGGACATTCAATACATTCAATGCAAAACTTGTCACGGCACGCCGACGCAATTGCCGCTGACAAAAATGCTCACTGATCCCAATGACATTGCATTTCGTCAGGCATTGCTTAATCCGGTTGTTGATTTGCAATTGGGCGATACAGTTATTGTCACCGACAAAGGCGAGCCGATGTGGAATACGCGCGTCTTGGCTGATGGAACATATCAGCTTGTCGGCAAAGCCACTGGCCAGGTTTTTACTTTCAGACCGGTGATGGGCAGCGGTTGCACGCAAAACGGAATCGATCAGTCATCCGCATATTGCCATACCTGCCATGCGGTTCAACGTTAATATGTCGAATTTATCTCGCCGCGATTTTTTCAAACTCATCACCACCACCTTGCTGACCATCAGCGGCGCGTTGGGCATTGGCGCATTGTTTCGTTTTCTGGATTATCAAACCGAGCCGCCGCTGAAAACGGAATTCGATTTGGGATTAGATTCAAGTTATCCAATCGGCAGCCGCTCACTCATCGCGGATGTTCCGGCGCTTCTCATCCACACCAAAAACGGATTCTCCGCTTTGAGTTTGGTTTGCACGCATCTAGGTTGTACCGTTGAGCAAAAGGATAATGGCTTTGCTTGTCCATGTCACGGCTCACGTTATGATGCCAACGGAAATGTTTTGCGCGGTCCCGCCCAAAAACCTTTGCGCTCACTGCGCGTTGAAATTACGTCCGATCAGCATTTGATTCTGCACACGGATTAATCGAAGGAGTTCATGATGTCTCTTTGCGTATCAGATTTGCTCAAGCAATCATCGGCGCGACACGATCATTTATGTCCGCGCCAAGTGCTGGGTGTTCGCATTGGCTTGGCAGGATTGACAACTTTAGGATTGGAGTCGCCCGTCAATAAAAGCACGGCGTTGATCATCATCGAAAGCGACGGTTGTTTTGCAGATGGCATTGAAGTCGCCACCGGCGCGACGATTGGACATCGCACATTGCGTGTCAATGATTTCGGAAAGATCGCGGCGACATTTGCTGACGTGAATACTGGATGCTCTGTTCGCATTTCGCCTGCGCTAAATGTTCGTGAACGCGCGCTGCTCTATGCTCCTGATGAACCGCGTCATTATTTTGCTCAGTTGCAAGGCTATCAAGTCATGCCCGATGCGGAATTGTTGCGAATTCAGGAAGTCGCACTCAATCCGACTTTGGAAGAGTTGATGAGTAAACCACTTGCACGCGTCAACTGTGATTATTGCGGTGAAGAAATTATCAACGAGCGCGAAATAATCGTGAATGGCGCAGTCTTATGCCGAACATGCGCGAATGACGGTTATTATTTGATCAAGCCCGTGCCCGCTGAAATGTGCGCGATAATGGAGCATCCGTCCAAATAATTTTCAAGGAGACAGAGATGAGTCAACTACCCAAACCCTATCAGCAGTTTCGTCAGGATCATCCGGATGTGTATAAGGCTTATGAAAATCTTGGAGAAATTACCGCCGAGTCTGGGCCGCTAGATATCAAAACGCGCGAGTTGATCAAATTGGGAATGTCCGCCGCGACAAAATCTGAAAGCGCGGTCCAATCTCATACGCATCGCGCCCTCGACGCCGGAGCAAACGTCGCTGAAATCGAACATGCTTTGATGATCGGCATCAACGTGTTTGGCTTTTCAACGATGATGACGGCATTGACATGGGCAAAGCAAGCCACCGCGGCTCACACTAAATAAGCTTGTCACTTTACCCCTTTTAATTATCTCCCCCAACTGATGGAGAACAATATTCCCCATCCGCAGGATGCGGGCGTGGCGTATTGATTGTAAGATGGATAAGCAGTCGCTTAATCCGGTTTGCTCGTTTTCCCAATAAATTGGTCAATTGAAAAATAAAACTATTACCGTCCCACTGAACATAGACTTGTTAATTCAG
>JBAUMB010000280.1:0-4551 GCA_049578465.1 Anaerolineales bacterium | reverse complement strand
CTCGAAGAGTTTCTTTGCGCCCGCCAAATCGCCCAAGTCTTTCAATACTGACGCGAGGTTGTTGACGCCTATCGCGACCGTGGGATGATCGGGACCGAAGGCGGCTTCGTCAATCTTCAAGGCGCGCTCGAAGAGTTTCTTTGCGCCCGCCAAATCGCCCAAGTCTTGCAATACCAGCCCGAGGTTGTTGACATCTCTGGCGACCGTGGGATGATCGGGACCGAAGGCGGCTTCGTCAATCTTCAAGGCGCGCTCGAAGAGTTTCTTTGCGCCCGCCAAATCGCCCAAGTCTTGCAATACACCCGCGAGGTTGTTGACGCCTGTTGCAACTTGTGGATGATCCTTGCCAAGATTGGCTTCCAAAATCTTTATGGCGCGCTCATCGGAAGATTTTGCGCCGATGTAGTCAGCAATCTTTCTTAGATAGTATCCAAGATTTCCAAATAAATCTGCCGCACCTTGCAGGTTTGCCTTTTCGGCATTATCGCCCACCGAAAGCACGTGTAAACGAAACGGCGCAAACCATCCCAAGCTTCCGGTTTGGTCAACTTGGTCATTGGCTTGCCTTGCCAAGGTACTTAAGTGATCTGCCAATTTTTCTAGCAAATCGTTTCCCTCGTTTGTGCTTCTGGCGAATGCCGCCAGCAAGGGATGGATGGCGGGGGAGCCATCTGCAACATTCAGCAAGCCCAGCGCATTCAAGCGGTATAGCGCGCTGTGGATTTGTTTATCATCTAGTTCCAGCGTCTGCACAAAAATCTCCAATGGGATGGGCGTGTTCGCGGCGCAGTAACCGGCGATGCGAAATACGTTTTGCTGGGCTTCGTCTTTCACTTCCTGCCACGAAAGGCTGAAGGTGGCGAACAAACTTAGTTCATGTTCGGTGGGAGTTGTGATGTCGAGGCTTTTGAACCAGTCCGCGCCCATTGATTCGTGCGCAAGGATTTCGTTCAAGTCCTTGAGATAGGCCGAGATGGACATGCCATTGACGTTGAGATATTTCGCCGCCAATTCCAACGCCAGCGGCAGATAGCCCAATTTGTCTGCCAGCGCTTTTTGATCTGCTTCGTTCTCGCTCCGCTCCAAGGCGCTTTTGAGGAACTCGAGGCTTTCTGTTTCCGAGAACAAATTCAGCGGCAGTAGTTGAAGTCCCAATTCCTTCGACCAATCCCGGCGGCGCGAGGTGATGAGTAGGCGCATCTGCGCGCCCTGCAAGCGGGCGAGGGCATTGTTGGCTTCGTTCACCTCTTCAAAGTTATCCAAGATCAACAAACGCAGTCCGCCGCCTTGCCAGAGCTTCATGGTTTCCGCAACTTGCTCGCGCTGGTCATCGCAGGTCAAGCCTATGGCGCGTCCGCAGGCCGCGATTTCAGCATCGAGCGATTCGGGATTTACCAAGTTGAGCCAATGCACGCCAGCGAATTGATAGCCATAGCGATACGCAAACTCCACTGCAAGCTGCGTCTTGCCGATTCCACCCATGCCGGTGATGGCTTGGGAGATCAATGTTGCAGAGGGTTTGTCACCGAGCAAAGATTGCGCGATGGACTCCAAGTCCTTTCCGCGACCAGTGAATAATGTGTTGCGCGGAAAGGGGATATTATGACCGACGGGAAGCGCAAAACTTTTCTCTGGTTCAACGCCTGCACCCGGAGCAATTCCCTTAATGCCGCAATAGACAAGATGCAAGGCGTTATCATCGTTCAGCCCCGCGCGAAAATCTACCCAAGTTAAGCGCGCAAGGAAGCGCGGTAATTTAAGAGACTTGCTATCTGGTGCGCCGGGCAAGAGAATGGGAATTACGCGACGCGTTTTATCATGAGCACGCGTATCGAGTGCAGAGCGCATTTCCTCGTTTTCCCATGGACCAACTCCGCTTGGACCGACAAACACAGCAAATGTTTGGCATCGATCTAAGGCTTCTTCGATTTCTTCTTGCCATGGATTGCCGGGAATCAAATTCCATTTGTCGAGCCAGCATTTCACCTTGTATTTCTGCTGTAGCTTGTTGCCAATCTCTTCTACAGCAGGCTTGTCTTTTCCGTTGTGGCTGAGAAATACGTCGAAGTCCATGGGAAGTCTCCCTGTGATCGAAGTTTGAGTAAATATAGCACAAAAACACTCGGTGATACAATCGCCGCCATGCGAAAATTCTTTTGTCTGCTGGCGCTGATCTTTCTCGCGGCGTGCCAGCCTGCCGATGTCAAAGCTACGCCATCGCCTACGGCTGTTCCCTCGGTCACCTCAACGCCTTCGCCCGCGCCTACGTTGACTCCATCTCCAACTCCTACTGCCGCACAGTTGATCTATCCCTATACGATTGACGGGCTTCGTCAGCATCAATATCAAAGCGGGAAAATCACGGTCACCTCCACGCTTCCGCCCACGGATGTCGCCACCCGTTACCTCATCAGTTATCCAAGCGACGGCTTGACGATCACCGGCGTGATGCAAATCCCGATCAATGGACATGCGCCGTTTCCGGTCATCATTATGAATCATGGATACTTTGACCGCGAAGGATATGTCCCCGGCGACGGAACGTATCGCGCCGCAGATTACCTGAACAAATATGGTTACCTCACGCTTTCATCCGATTATCGCAGTTGGGGCAAATCGGATATCGGTCCCAGTTTCTTTTATTCCGGATTGGCGATTGACGTGATCAATTTGATGAATGCCGTTCCTTCCATTCCGCAAGCGGATCCGAACCGCATCGGCATGTGGGGACACAGCATGGGCGGCGGCGTCACTGCCAAAGTGCTAGTCATCGATCCACGTGTCAAAGCTGCGGTCTTTTACTCCACCGTCAGTGCGGACGATGCTGATTTGATTTCGTTGTGGGGCACAGGTTGCATCGGCGATATCCACGCCGGCGAAATAAGCACCGATTGCAACTCATCCGATATCGTCCCCTTGTCTTTATCATCGGATTTGATTACCGCATATCGCACTGCTTCTTCCGACTCGAATTTGCTTCATCAAATCTCACCGATCTATCATCTCGACCTGATTACGGCTCCTGTTGAAATTTCTTACGGCACCAAAGACAGCCCGGCAATCGGCGGCGCACTTCCAGAATGGTCGCAGAAGCTTTATCAGGCCTTCAAGGCCGCAAACAAGAACGCTCAGCTATTTGCATATGATGGCGAATATCATTCATTCAATGGCGATGCCTGGCTGGCTTTTATGGATCGCACGACTCAATTCTTCGATCAATACGTCAAGAACGCAACTCAATAGGGATGTTATACTTTTACCGGAGGACGATTCAAAAATGCAAGATAATCCATTTGTCGGCGTGTGGAAATTGATTTCCTGCGATGCAATCCGCAAGAACGGAAGCGTGCTTCCGGTTTATGGTAAGAATCCAGTTGGCAGGTTGTATTATGATGCGGCGGGAAATATGTCCGTGCATATGATGAAGTCTGGGCGTCCGAACTTCAAAGACCAAACCAAATTCCGCGCCACATCTCTCGAAATGCGCGTGGCGTACGAAAGCTATGAAGCCTATTTTTCAACATACGAAATCGATGAAGAAAATCATGTGGTCAATCACAAAGTCCTCGGCGGATTGTTTCCAAACTGGACGGGGACAATACAGGTGCGGCATTACAAGTTCGATGGCAATCGTTTGATCATGAGCACTGATCCAATTGGTTATATCTCAAAAGAAAAGACTGTCTTAACTCTTGTTTGGGAACGCCTCGAATAGCTTGTTATATTTATTTCAAACTATAATACGCGTAGCCAATATAATACAATAAAAACTAACACAAAAAATATGCAAATAACTAGCCTACAAAACTCGCTGATCAAACACATCGTCAAATTGCGCGATGATAAAAAACAACGTCAGCGCGATGGGTTGATGATAGTTGAAGGATGGGATGAGATTAATCTAGCACTGGCGAGCGGCCACCAACCCCAAACGTTACTGACCGCGCCGGAACTGGCCTCGCGTCAAATCGAAAACGTCCACACTGAAATCGTCACCGTTAACCGCGCGGTGTTTGAGAAGATTTCTTATCGTGAGAATCCCGATGGGTGGCTGGCAATATTTCCAATCCCAAAAATATTACTGGATGATTTGAAATTAAATGATCCACCTTTATTGATCATCGCCGAGTCTATTGAAAAGCCGGGCAATCTCGGCGCAATCTTACGAACAGCAGATGCGGCCGGAGTGGACGCTTTGCTCGTTTGTGATCCGCGCGTTGATCTTTACAATCCAAATGTAGTCCGCGCTTCGCGTGGTACATTATTCGCTGTCCCTTGTGTGGAAACGTCGAATGAATCAGCGCTGGCTTTTTTGCAAAAATGGGGAATAAAAATTGCGGCGGCCACTCCGCAGGCAGAGGTTGAATATACGCGTCAGGATTTGCGCGGTCCGCTAGCAGTCGCGGTGGGAACCGAAGATAAAGGCTTGACATATTTCTGGTTAAAACACTCCGATGTTAAAGTCAAAATCGCGATGGCAGGCAAAGTTAATTCGTTGAATGTATCCATTGCCACTGCATTGATCGTTTACGAAGTTGTAAGGCAAAGAAT
>JBAUMB010000279.1:0-6584 GCA_049578465.1 Anaerolineales bacterium | reverse complement strand
AATGCGCCGTCCAATTTGGACGGCGCATTTTCTTATGTGGCTTTTTCTTTTTGTTTGAACACAGCCTGCATTGCCGCGCCTAGCCCAATCAAAATGGCAAGCGGCGTGAAAGCGAACCATCCGATAACCGGTGTGAAACCCGCCAGAAAGAGCACGACTCCGCCGCGCAGGATTGCATTGAATTCGTTTTTCGATTCGCCGATGTGATGTCCGATCGAATCTGCGAGCGAGGCCAAGCCAAGAAATGTTAAAGAAATAGGAACCAGCGTGATCAGACCTCCTATGATGATCAAGATGCCGCTGACGACTTTTACACCGCTGGTAATTTGTGACAACCAGATTAATAACGCATCCAGCACGCCGATGGATAGAAAATTAATCAAGCCCAGCAGCAGTGATCGGCCGGGGGATTTTTCCAGCGCCGCCTGCGTCCGTTCGACGGGAATTGGCAATATCAGACTGATCACAACGAAGATCGAAATCAGTCCAGCGCCGCCAAAAATGATGACAAAAAGCAAACCAAAAATGTTGTTCATATTTTCTCCTTTTCGATTACTTGCCTGTGCGAAACGAATCCCATAAATTCAGCGCGGGCTTGGGTGTGCCGTCTGAATTGCCAAGCCCGACTGATGCAAACATACCGAGCGTATTGATGTCGTTCGAGTTGACGCCATTCGCTTTCATATAGTTGGAATAGGAATCAAGATTGAAATCTTCGAGCAAGAGATAAACCCAAAAAGCCATTCGTGAACCGATCTGAGTGTGGATCGCGTTCAAGTATGCGATTTGATCTTCAGGTGTGCCGGTAATTGGCCCGACCGGTTTCGATGTGAATCCGCCTTCGGCAACGGCGAGCGGCTCCGAGGTCCGCACAAGAAGCGGCGCATAATAATCGGCTGGAATATCCGCGCCTGTTTTGAATGCGACAAACGGATAGGATGAGATCACCCAAACATCCAAGTTTGGTTCGAACGCTTCAACCTGATCCCAATTCGGCTGAAGACGCGGACGGCCATTCGCGACTTGCGATATCAAGTTGTTTAATTCCTCCCACTGAAAGGTGACGAAAATTTTTGTGTCGGGCGCTTCCGCTTTCACCGCTTTATAAATTTCGTTATACAAACTGATAAAGTTTCGCGCGTCGTCCGGATGCGTGTCCATGTACGTGTTGATTTCGGATGCCAGGCCGAGATAACGCGGATGAAACATGCGCACAACCCACAAGGTGTAATTTGTATACGCGGCGCGGACTTTTGGATTAGCAAAGCTGGCATCCCAACCAAACGGCAGGCCGCTGAACTGACTGCGATTGAGACCGTTCAATCCGTCCACAACGAAGATGTAGTCGAGATGATTTTGGCGCGCAAGCGTGACTTGATTAATAATGTCTGTGCGCTTTTGCGACGAGCCATCGACGCTATTGACAAAATCGCTCCATGGAACATTTTGTTGAATCAAAACAAAATCCGCGTGATCACTAATATCCTTGTAAATCTTCATCACGCTTTCTATGGAAACTTCCGGCGGGGTTGGAAAGATCCGTAGGTGGTGCGACTTGAATCAAAGACTGAACTCACTGGTGTTGGAAATGGCGTGGATGAAGCTTGCGTACCGCAAGCCAGCGCAGCCATTGTCAAAGCTAAAACAAGAATCAACAAGCGTTTCATTTTTGGACCTCGGAGTGGTCATACAATAATATGGTATTTCCAATCAACCAAAGCAGTAAAGTAAATATAGCGATGACGGATATTTGAAAACTGGAAAGTGGAAAATGGAAGGTGGGTAATTGCGGAAGGCTGAATAGGGAATAGGGGAAAAGAGACTCGAGAGTAAATAATTGGAAAGTTGGAATCGCGAATCGAATTTCAGGAATCAGGGATTGGAAAGCTGAAGCAGGCGGGAGACGCACAGCCGGTGCGAGTTCAAAGATAATGAAAAATAATGCTCCCAGCGCCGCGCCGAGTTGGGCCGCAAAGATCGGAGTGAGAGTAGGTTCGCTCCGCTTTGGTAGGCGCGATGCGATGTCTATAGAAAGATCTTGCGATAACTTTACATCCGTTAAACTTTTCAGAGTTGAAAAGACAGATTGCAGTTCTTCCAATCTCGCGCGGCACTCGCTACAATTAATTAGATGCGCTTCCACTACGCGGCGCGCGGATGGATCGAGGATGTTATCGAGATATTCGTTGAGTTGAAAATCTGAGAGATGATTCATGGCTTTATGGGTGGAAAGTGGGTGGCAGGATGATTGGGAGAAAGAATATGGAGCAGGATCGCCCACGGAATGCTGAAAAGGAATGGCATAATGAATGCCAGTAATCCGTTCCAAAATTTTGGTGAGCTTGCGTTTCTTTCATTTGGAATCGTGTAAGCTGGCAAATAAACCATCAAACCGTAGACGAAGATCCACAATCCAAATTCGCTCAGATGCTGTAAACCGAACGTCAATGTTTCGGCAAGCAAGCCGTTGACTCCGGTCAGCAAGAAAACCCAGAACGGACTGAAAGCATAGCGTTTGAGAATCCAAGCCCAGGCGATAAACCACGGAATAAAAACGATCACGCTGTGATGCAGAATGACATCGAGGTAATTAGCGGAAGCTGTAATGTATGCTTCGCCGACTTTCACGCCAAATACCGGGGCAAGATTAGTCATGGTGGTGGTGATAGCTTCTTCGAGCATGGCGAGCAAAGTCGCGAACAAAACAAATTTGATCTGCCAATTCCAAGGAATGTTCAAAACAAAACTTTTTATCGGCTCACGAAAAACATACATCAACGAACCGCAAAGAAAAATCCATAAAACGATCAGGCCCGTTCCCATGCTGATCTCGGCGTGGGCGATGCGGTTGCCCCACGTAAACGCCAGTACGAGCGAAGTGCTGAGCGTCAGCCATAGCCCAAGCAATAAAATAAAAGTGGTTTTGATGTTTTGAATAACACGGACGCTCATAGGATGTCTCTGAGTCTTTCAGCTAATAACTTGCGAGCGCGGAATAAATCGCTCTTCACGTCGCTCAAAGGCCGCTTCAATTCTTTTGCGATTTCTTCGTAACTTAATTCCTGGAAATGTCTTAGTTCAATGACGATGCGATAATGCGGCGGCAGACGATGCAATTCAAAACGGATGCGCTCATCGCGGCTGCGGAGAACGGTCAGCGCTTCGGGCCCGGGATTCGGATCGGGCGCGGGAGCCAGTTCATCGTCCAATGATGAGGCGGATTTTTGTCCCTCGAGTCGATTCAAACAAACATTAGCAGCGATCTGTTTGAGCCAAGGCGCAAGCGGGCGCTCTGAATCAAACTTATTAAAGAACTGATAAGCTCGAATGAACGCTTCCTGTGTTGCATCTTCCGCATCGTGGACGTTGCCAAGCAGGCGATAAGCAACATTGAAGATTGCTTGCTGATGGCAATGCACAATTTCACCGAAGGCGTCATGGTCGCCTTGTTTCGCACGGCGAACTAGATCGCGCTCTTGTGCAGAAGACATTTCTATATTGTATTACAGGGGAATAGGCAAAAAGTTGCAGGCAGATTTGCATTAGTCCAAGCAAATCTGCCTTTTAGTTTCAGATCATTTAATGCTTTAACTCTATTCTTGCAAGACCATTTATTCTGACTTCACCACCTCAATGTAATCGCTCGTCATCGTCTCGGCGTTTGAAATTCCAAACGCGGCTAATAATTCATTTGCAAGTGCGGCTTTATGTTCGGCATCCCTGCGGCTCCAGGTTCGCGATTTGATTTCAACGAAATGCCCGATGGCGGGTTCAACCATCTCATCTACATTAACGAAAAATTCCGTATCTTTAAATTTGATCAGCCAGCGTTCGCGATCCTTGGTAATCGAAGTCTCTTCCTTTGGCTTGAAATATTCGCGATAGAAACGCAGACTTTGCGTGGCTGGCGCGAAGTAGCGACTGCGCGATAACAAAACATTCGGTGTCAGTGCGCCTTCGCGTTTTTGGCCCAACAACGTCAGGCGCGGGCGTGTCATTGTGACATTGCCTTGTTCATTCAGAAAGTCATCTTCACGATAGCGCAATCGGCCTTGCGACGGATCTTCGAATGTGAAATAAGCATCGTGTTCCTTGTAATGACGATAACGGATGATTTCGATTTCATCCCGCTTCAGCGCCTCGATGATAGGGCGGTTGTCCGTTATCTTGACCTTGACTTGCGCCTCAAACGATTCCTCTTCCATCGAACCGCCGAGCGCAATCAGCTTGGATAAGACCGATTGCTCGCGTTCGATCAGGAACGAATCGATCTTCTTGGCAATGTCAGCGGCTTGGGCGATCAATTCTTCTTCCTGCACGGTAAGAAGTTTATGATTTCTCATCAGCCATTTGCCATTGACCATTACGTCGCTCACATCGGTAGATTTGCTGGCGTAAACGATTTGAGCATAAGCAGTATCGTGTATGCGTCGGAACGAAGGCGAATTATGCAGCGGTGTGAGGTCAATCAAAATCAAATCGGCGCGGCGGCCCGGAGTCAGCGAGCCGGTCAAGTGTCCGATGTGAAGCGCCTGCGCCCCGAGACGAGTAGCCATCGTCAGCGCGGTGGATGCGGGCAAGGAGGTCGGATCATTCGTCACAGCTTTGGCAATAAACGCGGCGAGGCGCACTTCTTCGAACATATCGAGATCATTATTTGATGCAGGCCCATCTGTGCCGATGCCGACGTTGAGTCCGGTCTCGAGCATTTTCGTCACCGGTGCGAATCCAGATGCGAGTTTAAGATTCGAGGATGGGTTGTGTGCCACACCGGCTCCGGCGTGAAGAAGCGTGCGCATCTCGCCGGTGTCAATGTGCACGCAATGCGCGGCGATGACTTTCGCTTCGAATAAGCCTTGCTTTTTAACATAAGGCACGACCGGCATGCCATTGTCGCGGCGCATGTTTTCAACTTCAAGCGCCGTCTCTGAGATATGGATGTGCAGCGGCACGTCGAATTCCTGGGCGAGCTCGGCAGCCTCATGCAGGATTTCCGGTGTGGTTGTGTAGGGAGCGTGCGGCGCAATGGATGGCACGATGAGCGGATGATCTTTCCAGCGTCGAATATAATCGCGCGCCATTTCCATTGAGTCTTCATAAGAGGCCGCATCTGGCGTTGAAAACTTAAGCACCGATTGTCCGCAGACGGCGCGCAGACCCGCTTGAGCAGTTGCTTTGGCGACGTCTTCTTCGAAATAATACATATCGTTGAAGGTGGTGACGCCGCTTCGGATTAATTCGGCACAAGCGATAGAAGTTCCCAGCCGGACAAATTCCGGTGTTACGTATTGACGTTCAACCGGTATCATATAGCCCATGAGCCACACATCGAGGCGCAAGTCATCGGCGAGACCGCGCAGAAGCGTCATCGGAACGTGAGTATGAGCATTGATGAGACCTGGCATCAATATTTTTCGTTTGCAGTCAATCGTTTCTTTGCCGGAATATTCTTCGCTGATTTCAAATTCCGGTCCAACCGCGACAATGCTATCTCCTTCAACTGCTATCGCGCCCGGGTTGTATTGATTTAATTTTTCGTCCATTGTCAAAACATGGGCGTTGGTAAATAGAAAATCTACTGTTTTCATTCGTTACTCCTTGATTCAATTCCGGGAGAATCTTCTTCGCCGAATCAATCTCTCTTTGTATAGTTATTTTTTCTTAAAATTTACCAGCACGTTTAGTGCGCGCAGATTCATCGAGAAGTCGGTATCTTGATGATTGGTCAGTTCCATATCCACGGCCGCCGCGCCTTCCGAAACCGCGTAATCCGGAAGCGTGCCGGAGTAAATACAACCGGTGTTGATTGGCGGAAAAGGATAAGTCGTTACTGCTTTTAATGCGCGGGCAAGAAGAGTCGAAGCCGCATCCCAAGGTGTGCCACCTGGAAAGATTCCCAATGCGGCGGAATGATAATCAATCAGCGCGTTGATTTTATGTGAAGCAATAAAATTCATCACCAAGCGCGTTTCCGGTTCGGAACCAGGACCTCGACCGCTGGTTGTTAATGTGAGATCATAACAGCCGCTGCGATTCCAGACCGGCGCCCAGCCGATTGGAAAATTCCGATTCAAATCCACGCCGTTGGCATTGACGCGTCCAAATTCATCATGACTGCGCGCATCACCATCCGGATTCATGTCGGGCAAAATATAAAGTGTCACATCGCTTGGAATCGCGTCGGGGTTTTCATTAACATACGTGATCAATTGTTCCGTTAGTGCAATCGTATTCCATTCATATCCGCCGTGAATCCCGCCGATGATCATATCCTGTATTTCACCTTGGCCGAATGTGTACACTTCAAGAGGACGGCCTTCGGCGGAAAAGCCAATGACCGCTGGCTCAGGACCATTCACTAAATCAAATGGCGTTGCGGTCGTTTCGAGAACTTCAGTCGAAAGCGGATTGGGTGTGACCGACGGCAGATAATATCGCGTCGGCACCACTGTCAATGTTGGATAAGGCGTGCTTTGCGGCGATGGTGTCGATACTTGTGGAGAGGCTTTTGCTGATTGTCGCGACCAATAAACAATTAACACAATTAACAAACTGATACCGCCGATGATATTGATTGCCCAGAT
>JBAUMB010000278.1:0-9139 GCA_049578465.1 Anaerolineales bacterium | reverse complement strand
ATGCCTCATATCGCCGAACGCGCTATTCAACAGGGTGCCGCAAAAGCCGAACGCGCTCGTATGCGGGAAGCGTTGACGAGAAGCGAAAGTCAATTTAGATTGCTCGCTGAAAACGCCAGCGACCTGATTTCCCGGCATGATATCCACGGCGCTTTTCTATACGTCTCGCCTGCGTCACGCGCCATGATCGGATTTGAACCCGAAGAATTGCTTGGCAAAGCGGCATTAGAATTTATCCATTCGGAAGACCTGCCGAAGATATTGGCAATGGCAAAGGTACAGCCAAAAAAAGATTCGGTCTATACTTTCTCCTATCGAGCAAGACAAAAAGATGGCGAATATAGATGGCTTGAAACGTCGGCCCGCGCCATTCTGGACGAAATAACGGATTCCGTCACCGAGATTCAAGCCGCGTCCCGCGACATCACCGAACGAAAACGATCTGAGGAAGCTCTTCATAACGCTCATCAAGATCTTCAGGAAGCCTATGACCGCACGATTGAAGGCTGGGTCAAAGCTCTCGACTTACGCGACCGCGAAACAGAAGGCCACACCCAACGCGTCACAGAAATGACTCTCAAAGTGGCACGCGCACTGGGTCTGCCCGAATCCGAGATCATCCACATCAGGCGCGGCGCGCTGCTTCACGATATCGGTAAGATTGCCATCCCAGATGAGATCACAAAAAAGACCGGTCCGCTTAACGAGCGAGAATGGGGCATCATGCGTAAACATCCTGAATATGCCTACGAGATGATTTCTCCCATCGCATATCTGGGACCCGCACTGGATATTCCCTATTGCCATCACGAACGCTGGGATGGAAGCGGTTACCCGCGCGGTTTAAAAGGAGAGGAGATCCCGCTGACAGCCCGCTTGTTTGCCATCATTGATGTATGGGATGCGCTTATCAGCGATCGGCCGTATCGCAAACCAACTCCGCTTCCAGATGTGATTGAGTTTCTTAAGCAAGAGGCGGGAAGATTGTTCGACGCGCGGTTGGTTGATTTATTTTTGAAAATTTTAACAGCCGAACAATCACCAAATATTTAAACGCGGTTGACATCCCCCGTCTATTCAGTTATCCTCATCACTGTCCGGGCAGGCCCGGCGCGGCAGAGCCTTTCAAATCCCGCCAGGATCGAAAGATAGCAACGGTAAGAAAGTGTCTTTGGGTGCCGCCGATCCCCTGCCTGGATATTTTTTAGATATCCAATCAACTAAAAGACCTATCAGTTTTTTGATTCCTATGGCAAAATAATCCAATGTCTCGCTGGCTTTACTCCGTTATTGCTCTTGCTATTGGAATCGGCATCGGTCTATTTTATGGATGGGTGATTAATCCGGTTCAATTCGTGGATACAACTCCCGCATCCATGCGCGCCGACTATCGCGCTGATTATGTTCTGATGATCGCAGAGGCTTATCATACGGATCAAAATACGGATTTAGCGATTCGCAGGCTGGCCGTTCTGGGAAGCGACTCTCCAGCGAATATAGCCGCGCAAGCGCTCCAAACCGGACAAAGTATCGGATACTCAGCCGACGACATTTCTCTACTCCAAGAATTGACGCGCGCCCTGCAAGCCTATCAGCCAGCGCCTACACCGATAGCAGGCACCCCATGAAACGTTTTCCATGGGAAGTAATTCCGGTGCTGGCGATTGGAATTATTTTAGGATTGCTCTATGCATGGATGGTCGCACCCGTGCGATATATCAATACCTCGCCCAATACTTTACGCACTGATTTCAAAGATCAATATCGAATGTTGATTGCCGCATCGTATGCATCTACACATGATCTTGCGCGCGCCAAATCCCGTCTTGAATTGCTCGGCGATTCTGATCCGATCCAAGCATTGACCGCGCAAGCTCAACATATGTTGGCATCCGGTCAGCCATTTGATGTTGTGCAGCAAGTCGCCATGTTGGCTGACGATCTGCAATCGGGAGTTGCACATATTCCACCGACCGCGATCTCAGAATCAAATGTCAGCGCCGAGTCGCCAACAGCAACGCCAGCCGCTCCGTTGTCCGAGACTGAAATGCCGCAAGTCACTCTCGTTCCATCGCCCACCGTTGAAATTATCAATACGATCGTTCCATTGACAATTACGCCGCGTCCCACTCCAACGCTCACACCGACCGCTGGCGCGCCGTTCATTTTGTTAAGCAACGATAAAGTTTGCAATCCAAATCTAACCGATGGGCTGATGCAAATCTCCGTGATTGACAGCCATCATCATCAGATGCCCGGCGTTGAGATCATCATCACGTGGGATGGCGGCGAGGAGAATTTCTTCACCGGATTCAAGCCTGAGATCGCAAACGGCTATGCAGATTACATGATGCAACCAAGTGTATCGTATACGATTCGCATCGCAGAATCGGGAACGCCTGTCCCAAATTTAACTGCGCCCACGTGCACGGATTCGAGTGGTCAAACATATACTGGCGGGCTTCATCTTTCGTTTCAACAACCTTAAAAAGAAAACGCCGCACTGAAAGTGCGGCGTTTGTTTCTCTAAAAGCCGGTGGGGAGTTTTGGTATCCAATCGCTTCCCAAAACTACAATGAGGTCAATACCCGGATAAGCCTGACATTGAGTGGTATTAAAGGATATTTGATTACCGCTAGTAATAACGGTTCGAGCAATCAAATAGCGCAGCGTGTAAAGTTTGGGAGAACACATATAAACGGTCGTTTGGCTATAGAGCTGACTTGCTTGTCCAACACCGCCAATAGTTAAGCCAAGCGACTTAAAATAATTGGCTGTGCGTTGATCCAATCCGGTTGTGTATGTTCCATTCACCACACCGATCTTCGCTTTATCCGCCTGCATCAGCGCGATCGGATCGCCTTGCGCCATCGGGCTGATCGGCCCGCTGGTTGTGAACACTTGATCCCTCATCAGTTCGATCTTATCCGGGATTGGTTTATAGACCGATGCGGCTTGCCCGGCAAGAGTCGTGTTTGCGATAGTCATATCCGTATAATCAAACACAATGCTTTTGATCTGACTAAGAGGAATATCCTTCATTAGATAAGCTAGTTTAATCGCGTCATCCAATGACATGTTGGTATTAATACCGCCGCTAAAGGTGTTATAAAACCAAGGGGCCTTGGCAATCAGAGTTGGAAAATTAGCCGGATCCAAAACCTTGTCGCGAATTGCCAAGATAATCTGTTGTTGACGCTTCGAACGATCCAAATCGCCGCCCTGGGCTCCACATTGATCCTGATCGCGACAGCGGGCATAAGCCAGCGCAAGTTGACCGTTTAAATGGCGCACGCCTTTTGTGAGGATGAGCTTATCCTTTCCATCACCTACTGGATCAAGCCTGAGCTGTTCATAAACTTTAACATCAACACCTCCAATGGCATTGACAAATGATACAAACGTGCCAAAGTCCACTTGAGCATAATATTGAATCGGCACACCCATCAGTTGTGAAACCGTCTGCATCGCCAGGCCGGGACCGCCGCCATTTGGATACTTTGTAGCCACACCAGATGTCCAGGCCGTATTGATGCGGCTGTAGCCAATGCCGTAGGGAATATTTACCCACAGGTCGCGCGGAATCGAAATCATCGCCGCTGTTTTAGAAACCGGATCCACCGTAAACAAAATGATTGTGTCGGTGCAGTCCGGGCAATCCTCGCCGCTGGTATCACCGCCGCGCAAGCCAAAGAAAACAATATTGATACGACTGCCGCCATCCCACGTCGGAGCTTGAACGACAGGCGCTAAAATATCTGCCGTTGGAGTTGCGGCAATCGGCGTTCCTTTTGCATTCAGCACAGGTGTGCCTAAAACATTACTTTCAACATTACAACTCGCAGGCGGAACGCCATCCAACGAAGTGAGCTGCCAACAAGTAACAAAACCACGCGTAAAAATAAACAAACCCAAAGCCAAAACTATACCGACAATCCCAAATATAATTTGAGATACCGATGGACGAGCTATCTTTATGTTTTTGAAAAAGTCAACAAATCGATTCATAATCAACTCAACTTAAGATATACCATATCGAGACCAAGTTGTTCAAGTCCGATCTCGCACCAATGATGCAGAATCGCCGAGTCATCATCCATCGCTTTCATCATAATCGGAATCGCGCGCGGGTCACGGACTTCCGCCAGCACACGCATCATATGGATTTTCACAGAAGTTGATGCTTGCGGAAATTTTTCAATCAGAATAGGAACAACGGTTTTGCCAATTGCAGATAATGCATTCGCAGCCAGCGTTTGAACCAGCGCGTCTTCATCGTTCAAAGCGCGGACGAGAAGCGGTGCGGCCTCCTCAGCCGGATGCGCGGCGAGTGCCAACGCCGCGGCTTGTCGCACTTCTGATGAAACATCGTTTAACGATTCAATGAAACACTTCACATCTATATCAGATATTTGCGCCAGAGTCCGCACTGCCCACCAGCGATGATCTGCATTAGACGAAGTCAGCAACGCGTTCAGCGCGGGGAATGCCGAGCCGCCCAATTGTGCAAGTTGAGACGCGGCACCCTCTGCGCGAGATTCATCTCCGCTGGTTAAATCTTTAAGCAAATCATCAAGGGATAACAAGCGACCTCATTACTTCGCAGGCGGCGGAACGGGCAATTGAGCTTCCGCTGTCTTTATCCACTTCTCGCCCTCATCGATCAACATCACCGGGATGTCATCCACAATCGGATATTTGCGTCCGCAATCCTGGCAAATAAGCCAGGCATCCTTATAAAGTTTCAACATTCCATCTTTCTCGCGGACACAGTTTGGGCAACGTAAAATTTCGAGTAATTCTTGGCTGACCATTTTTTCTCCTAATCACCAGTGCCTGCGGCATTGGCGCAAGCAGTCGGCTATTGTACCATGCTCAACGCAGGCGGTTGGCAGAGACCATCATGCTTTGCCACAGCGGCTGGGTCTTGAACGCCAGGCGCGTATTCGCAGACTGCCTGCCACGGCTCGTAATGCGTTTTGTATTCATCCTGAAAATAAACCGCGCCATTCTTCATTACAGTCCGAGTCACATCCACATCCGCGCCGTTGACAGCGTAATCCGTCTGTTTCATCTGGTTGAATTTCAAATCCGAGTTAACTACAAAAGAAGGAGGAGGCGCCGGAACGATATTTTGTGGACCGGTGGTGTTGATCGTGACACTGCGGCCATCCGGCGTTGAATAGAATTGCCAAGTAAGATAGTCCGAACCAACATGGGTCTCCATCAAAATCCAATACTGCGAGTCGTTTTTAAATTGGAAATCCACCAGCGGGAAATAAACCGTCGCATCCATACCCGCCAAATCGGGATTCACGGAACCGCTCGATGACTCTTCGTAATACGAGACACGATAGGCATGAGGAACACGCTCCACCACTGGAAAGCCAGCATTGAGCACCGTGCGAAATAATGTGGTGCTGACCTGACATACGCCTCCGCCCACGCCGGTGATCGTCTGATTACCATAAATAATAAGTGCCTCTGCGTAACCGTTATTAAGGCTGATATCACCCAAGGTCTGTCCCATGGAGAACGTTTCGCCCGGGGCGATCAGCACGCCATCAAAACGCGCCGCGGCGGTTTGAATATTTTGAATCCGCGCGGAGGGCGAACCATAAAAATAAGTCGTCTGTTCCTGAATCTTTTGGGTAATGCCTAACTGTTGAGCTGTCGCATCACCAGCGACCGCCGGTTGAGTTTCTTGCATCACAATCGAAACCATATGCTGACCCTTTATTACCGCATCATTGATCGCTTTGACGCTGGCATCAATATCGATGCTTCGTCCCGTGACCGATGGCGTGATCAGCGTCAATTGATTTGTAGTTGTATCAAAGTGGAATTGTGCGTTCGCCGCTTGACGGTCCGCTTGCGTAGCGATGTTCGCCAACAATTGACGAACATCATCGGGGTTTAGAAGAACTTGCAAACCGGCTTGGTTACCATTTTGTACGCGCTCAACCCCAAGCATATTGGCAACCGTTTGCGGATCATAAACCCATGGACCCGGATCGCTTGATGCCGCGTTCGGAATCATCAACTGTAAAGGCTGACTCAAAATCGCGCGCGCCGCATCGGCCTGCGAAGAGACATCCATCAATGAAGGCTGCGTTTCTTGAATCACGAGCGGCACCTCACCGTCGCTAAACGTTTGCAATCGTGCACCCAGATAAGTCAGCGTGACATCTACATTGAGCGTGCGCCCAACTTGTCCCGGCTGCGTTACCACATTCGTTCCTTCAAGATGAAGACTGGCTTCCTCTGCTGGTTGGTCAATTTTCTTCGCGAGGATTTGTAAATATTGATTCGCCACGCGCTGATCAAAAACAATTACGGGCGCGACCTCATCACCGAATTCAAGTGCGCGCAGTTGACCATCCAACGCCGCGAAAATATTTCCGCTCCGTCCCAGCCGGTAAGCGGACTCGGCGCTCGTCGATGGATCAAAAACCATGCCGAGTTCCGCAGGCGATGCAACCCACACATTCGACCTGTCTTGAAATAACACCTTGCCGCTGATTGGATAAGAAAGTGTTTGGCTTAATTTTAGCGCCGCATCTTGCGGAGACATTCCCGAAAGGTCAATACCCGCCACCGATACGCCCGGAAAGATTCGTCCCGCATAAATCAATTGATAGGCCAGCGTCCAAATAAAGATGGCGCCGAGGAACAAAATCAATCCACCGATAACAGCCGTTAAGAGTTGGGGCACGATCGGAGTCCGTTGTGAAGCGGGATAAGACAGCGCAGACATTAGCGTTTATTATACCCAGCATAATGAAAAATACATTAACCCTCAAAATATGAATTCATCAGATGTTCACATCCATGAAGATCATTCGTTAAGGTTGCGCCACCGCATAAACCCGTTGAAATTCCTTCGTAAATTGCGCGGCGATATCCGGATTATCAATCACGATCAGGTTCTCATCGTTGCTCTTCTCAGCGCTGGCGGTAAAGTTGTAAGAACCCATCACCACAATGTGACCGTCAATGACAAAGACTTTGTGATGCATCAATCCGGGATTGCCGTCCTCATGAACATCCAGTCCAGCCTGACGAAACGGATCGTACTCCGTGCCGATATCAGTCTTGACCTGATCGGTTTCCATCACGCCCGCCACTTTGACTCCCGCCGCGGCGCGTTGAAGGACTGCATTTCCCAATGGGTCAGCCGTGAACGAATATGCCAGAAAGTAAATACTTGAATGCGCGTTATTGATCAGAGGCAGTAACGCCGATTGAATGTGATCAGCGGGCGAGAAATAAATATTTAACAGCGTGCCGTCAATGGTCACGGAAGGATGCGGGGTTTCAGACACAAGATGCGACCCGAATTTATGATCCACGAACATTTGGTTGAATTCAGCCTCATAATCATCCGCCACTTCGGTCGAGCGGATGTGCATCAAATTATTATTATCATTATAGGTTCCGCTTTCAGTATAATTCATCGAGCCAGTCCAAACTTCGGCGCGGTCAATGACAACAAACTTATTATGCATCAGCCCTGATAGATGATCGCCGATGATCGGAACATTGGCGCTTTGCAAAGCCTTTACCTCAACCGTATTCATATCATCGCTTTCCATCACAAGACGGACTTGCACGCCGCGCTGTTGGGCATGCACGAGCGAAGACTCAACATCTTTAAGATTCAAACTGTAAGCAGCCATATCGATCGCGATGCGCGCCGAATCCAACGAAGCAACCAGCGGACCATCGGGTCCGCCTGAGGTTTGTTTCGAGGCGGGATTGGTTGGATCAGTAAAATATAACTCGAACCACGGTCCGCTGACGCCGTATCCGATCCGCATCGGTATATCGGTCAATGTGCTGGGGGTACCGGTCACGCCGGGCGGAACAACAGTAACCGGCTGTGTAGTTCCAACTGCGTTGGATCCAAGCTGGCAGGCAAGAATTAGAAGACAGATCGTACATAAGAATGCCAAACGTTTCATAACAGCCTCCCAAGAAGATATTTCGTAAATCAAAATTTACCACACAGTATGCTCGGAGTATAGAGTATTATTTCATTGTTTCTCTACTTCTTACAATTGGCATAAGCCTAAATATGATTAGACTTTGCTTAGTCTGACCTTTTTGCAATTCTACCTATTGACATCCAATTCAAGATATGCGATACTCTCAATACTGCAGGGGGAACACAATCGAATGCCATCCTTATAGAAAGGAGGAGGTGATGTCCAACATGGAAAGTAGTATTAAACTCAGCGCTGTGGCATCCCTCCTCAAGTAATAAAGGAAGCCACAGCGCGCCACGAAAGCCATCCATTCGGATGGCTTTCTGGTTTTTTCCTTTCTGTGAACATTCCTCAATAATTCGCTCCATTAGCCGCTATTGCATAAAACGGGATATATCATTTCATCCCCCAAAAAATATATTAATAGACCTCTTGCGAAAGTCAGTTAGTGCTTGGATTTGAGTTCCAAATTGCAGATAGCAGCAATCAGGTTGAAACGCAGACCAAAGCGTTTGCGGCGATTTCGA
This sequence comes from Anaerolineales bacterium, assembly GCA_049578465.1. GTDB lineage: Bacteria > Chloroflexota > Anaerolineae > Anaerolineales > Villigracilaceae > Fen-1038. The sequence continues at coordinate 624 of JBAUMB010000278.1, read as the reverse complement.
TAACGTTCGCTCAAAATGCGAAAGATCTTCAATCTGCGAATGATGTTTTCCACCAGAATCCGTTTTGTGACAAAGCTCGATTGCTGGCTTTCTGCTCCTGGCTCAACGGATGCAGTTTGCTCTTCTTGGTTGGTGTTTGGATGTTTGAATGCAACCCAAGCAGTCCTTGATAACCGGCATCTGCCAAAACGCAAGTCTGCTTTCAAATAGTGCAGCGACTGTGCTTGAACAACTGGAAATCATGTTCGCTGCCATTGCAAAAGTCGGTCGCCAAGATTTCTTCCGTGATCAAGTTGGCAATCAACTGCGCTTTCTGGGTGTGACGCTTCTTTTTGCCACTGTCATGCCTGCTTTGTCTTTTTTTGGACGCTCAATCGGCTATTCGGTGGCATCTATCAGCACAATTTCAATCACGGTGTCGCTGGGTTGCAAGACTTTTTTGCCAGGAAGATGAAATTGTTTGGATTGGATCAGTGCTTCTTCCACTTTCTTGATCGTGCGGCACACCGTCGTGACCTGCCCCCCAAAAGCTGATCCACTTTATGAGTTAGGATTAGCAAAAGGAGACAGGCAACAATGCCAAGAAAATATTTCACCACAGAACAGATCATTAGCAAATTGAGA
>JBAUMB010000277.1:0-3234 GCA_049578465.1 Anaerolineales bacterium | reverse complement strand
GGTCAATCGAGAGCAAGCCGCAAGCGTTCCCCAGCCGCCGGCCGCTAGCCATTTGTTTTGTCGAAGCGCTAGAAGGCATGACACTGCGCCCAGCATAAAAAGCGATTCAGTGTATGGAGCGAACAGGAAAAATGAAGTTGGAAATATTGCAAGAAAAAAGAGAGCTTGATTTGCTAGTTGACGACTTCCTAATTCGTGTTCAGCCAATCGATAAAATGAAATGAAACTAGCTGCGCAGAACAACACTGAGACGATCAAACCACCCAGTAGAGTATTGTCTTTCAATGGTAGGCTGGCGAGGTGCATTAAAAGTGGATATAGAGGCGGCGTAAACAGCGAAGTTGCAAAAGCTTGATAGCCTTTCTCGGCAATTGCTTGATAATTAAGAGTATCCCAGCGCTGCCATACTTCCAGCAATGGATTTGTCTCGGGGGCAACTCCCATATAAGGCCGCAAAATCGAATTGGGCGTAATATCCGCTGGATAAATTCTTCGTATCAAGTACATCCATCCCCATAGAAAAATCCAGGTGATAAAGAAAATTGTTAACGGATATTTCCACTCGTTCCATCGGATTTTCATTATCATTTGCCTGCAGAATCAACCATCGGCAAAAACACTGTTTGATAGAGGGCATCGTGTTCGTCTTTGTTGCAGAATTGTATTATCAGGATAGACGACTTGCCATCATCCACCATGGCGATATCAACAGGGCGGCCATAAGATGAGGATGTATAAAGTTTCCAATTAAATCCATTTGCATTTCGTTGACCAGCTAAGGTTAACGGGCTATCAAGTCCTAGATAACCATAGGCTTGTAGTGAAAATAATTTTTCAATATTGCTTGTGCTAGTAGGGACTTTCAGCAGCCCTACTTCGGTGGTGTCGAACAGCGAATTACCTCGATCGTAAAATCCTGCATTATCCTTTTGCCAGCCTTGGGGAATATCAATATTGATTCCGTCAATGGTCGCTGTTTTTAGCGTCAATGCTGGGCTTCCAACGTATGGAACAATAAAACCAGGATTCTTCAATTTGTTCAAACAGGAGCGATCTGGTTCGGTGGATGGATTGTCAAGAAACTGAAGGGCAATGCTCATTGCACAACCGGAAGAATCGGTGGCTGTTGGCGTGTGTCCAAGATTGGGAAACTCAAAGTAATAGCTATGACTCAAATGTGCTGCGACTTGCTTTGCATAAATGGGTGGCGTAGTTGGATCGAATGCCCCAGTGATGATTAATGAAGGTATGTTGCTAACCGTTGGGTTATCCTCGCCGTATTCCGGGCCGGTCGCCCCCCACGAATTACAGGTCTTAAATATATCCTCAATATCTCCATAAAAAGGAAGCCATGCGTAATCTTCGATTATCTGAAGATTCGCGTCAGTCTGAACCTGTGCAGGTGTGGTAGATAGTACTTGTTCGTGACATGTCATATTGATGAATAAGCCGGGGCTAATACCCTCGAACTCAAAGGGTAGTGATGACTGCTCTAGGACTAGCGCGGAAAAGTCGCCATTTTTGAAGCGGTAAATCATTTGAGGTGCAGCAGTAATATAGGGGGATTCTTTTATTGAGCCCAGAATCACGTTAAGAATCGTTCCGCCAGTTACGGTTTGAGTGATCGTCCCGTTTGGATAACTGGAGCTAGTTACTGTAACTGGATTTGCGTCGAGCTGTTTCACCAAATCCCAAAATGTAGTTTCTAAGTTAGGATAGGCAGCGTTGCATTGCGGGTCAATTGCACAATCAGTAAACAGTGTTGTCAATCCTGATTTGATTGAATTGGAATAGTTGCCGAAAAGACTTGTATCTACCGGAACCACTGAGTCTAGTATCGCGCTATTTACAATGTTGGGATAATCCCGCATAACAACCTGCGCCAGCCGTGTCCCATACGATGCGCCGTAAAGATCAGCCTTTGGATATTTCAAGACCGTGAGAAGGTCTTTTACGTCGGCCGCGCTTTCTAAGGTTGTATACGCTTTTAGATTTATTCCCTGCGCTTGCAATAATCCGTTGCAAGAGAGAACTGCATTGGAGTAGACCAAGTTGCGGGTCGAAGCCGGTATCAGCCCATGCATATCTTGTGAATAAAGTTTTGTCAATTCATCGCAATTGAGAGCAGGTTGAGATAAGCCTGTACCGCGTTGATCAAAAACAATAAAATCGCGTTTTGAAAGAAAGGGAGCTACGAGCACCTTATAATCACCAGCACTCAACTGGACCGCTTCTGCCCCCGGGCCTCCTTGTAGGAAAATGACCGGTTCTGCGGGATTTTGACTCTGGCTGTGATAGACCGCAACAAGCAGCTTGATGGTGTGAGATGGATCGGCAGTGCGGTCTTCAGGCACAATTAAATATCCACAGTTTACATCGGCAACGGGTGTGGTGAATGGACATTCCACGCTTTCGAATGTCGGAGTGTAAGCAATCGTCGGTACCAAACTTGGAATTGGTGTAGGCGGGTTTGGAGTTGAACTTGGGCTGACGGACCTCGAGTTTGAAATTGCGGGCGCTTGAGTATTCAATTGGGTGAGAAGTGGAGGCTGAGTTGTGTCAACAGCTGAATGCAGGCTCATATAATAAAATCCATAGCCGATACTCAGCCCACATAGAATCAAGATTGGCACACCTATAATTACAAAAATTAGTGCTGTATTCGTTTTCTTCTTTTGTTTAACATCTTGATTTTTTCGGATAACCTTAGATGTTTGGGTAAGGCGCGAATGAGTCGGTTCTTGCTTGATCGGATAAATCTCATCGGTGGGAATTGCACTCGGTGCGAGCGGTGGTGTAGGTCCTTTAGGGTTTTGGAAGCTAGTAACTTTGGCAGAAGTGGGTTGCTTGGTTCCTTCCGAAAGAGGATTCAAATTTGGTTTTGACACCGATGCCAATTGTTCCAGAGCAACCGGATTATTCGGATTAATCGCTAATACTCGGCGAAAACAATATTCACGTTGGTCAGGCACTGAAACGCAAAACCCTAGCCCAAGCCACCCCTGTTCGGATGATGGGTCAATTTTGATCACCTGCGCAAATAGCGCAGTTGCTCGTGGAAAATCACCTGATTCTGCAGCAGTGATTCCCGCGTTTAACATTTCCTCTATTGACAAAGTATCCTCTATTTTTCTTCAGTATAGCAGAGAAAAAGAAATTCTAATTTCAAAATGCCATATGGGTAAGTGCATATTGACCTAGGACTTGAGCGACAAAAAACACCCTGCCAGGCTG
>JBAUMB010000276.1:0-18875 GCA_049578465.1 Anaerolineales bacterium | reverse complement strand
TAGTCACATCATGAGAATTCTCTTTGTAGCTGACGGCCGTTCTCCCACTGCTCAAAATTGGATTAGACATTTTGCAGAACGCGCAGATGAAGTTTATCTCGCTTCAACATTTAATTGCTCTGTCGATTTTCCGCTTAAGGGATTGGAGATCACGCCGGTTGCTTTCAGTGGAATGAAGAAATCATCTACATCAAGCATCGCTTCATCCTCGATGCTCAATTTGCGTTCTGCCATTCGACATTTTCTTGGTCCCTTAACGATTTCGCGCGCCTCGAAAAAATTGCGCGGCTACATCGAACGCGTCAAACCCGATTTGATTCATGCGATGAGAATTCCTTACGAAGGCATGCTTGCCGCCGACGCATATGCTGGAATTCCATTGCTTGTTTCCGTTTGGGGCAATGATTTCACCTTGCACGCCAAATCTACATCCTTGATGGATCATTACACGCGCTGGACGATGAATGTTGCCGACGCGCTTCACGCCGATTGTTATCGCGATCTTCGTCTCGCAAAACAATGGGACTTTGATCCAGCGAAGCCAACGTTGGTCATTCCCGGCAACGGCGGCATTCGCACAGATATTTTCTATCCGCGGACAAAGCCGATAGCAGAACCGATTATCTTCAATCCACGCGGCTTTCGCGCCTATGTTCGCAATGATTTTTTCTTTCAAGCCATTCCACTGGTATTGAAAAAATATCCCAAAGCGAAATTCATTTGCGCTTCGATGGCAAACGAATCACAGGCGCTTCGATGGATTAATAAACTTGATATTCGCGAATCTGTTGAATTGCTCCCCGCGCTTCCTCATTATCAAATGGCAGATGTTTTTCGACGCGCACAGATCGTAGTTTCGCCCAGCATTCATGATGGCACGCCCAATTCCTTACTCGAAGGTATGGCTTGCGGATGTTTTCCAATAGCGGGGAATTTGGATTCAATTCGCGAATGGATCACGAGCAGCAAGAACGGCATTCTCACTGACGCAACTGATCCGCAAAAACTAGCAGAGGCAATTCTTGAAGCTTTGGAAAATAAAGCCCTGCGGGATCAAGCTGCAAGGTTGAATCAAAAAATAATTACCGAGCGCGCGGAATATACACGCTGTATGAGTCTGGCAGAAAGGTTTTATTCAAAACTAATTAGCTAATACAATTGTCCAATTTCTCAAGAATCCGCTCGCGGTGCGCGCATGGATTCCAGTTGCTCCGTCAGCTCGATGCGGCGCGCGGTCGCGGCATGACGCACTTCGTTGACGAATCCCTCGCCGCGGGCGCGGATTTGATTTCGGAATTTGTCACCCGTTTCCGGCGCAAGCAGAAGCGCAACCGTCGAACCGACCAAAGCACCCACCATGATTCCGATCATAAATCCGAACATTCGACGCATAGCATTCTCCTCATGGAATTTCTGATAAATTTATTATAGGCGAAAATCCGTTTTTGTGGAATAATAAAGTTTGCCGCGCGTATCTGCTCGCGATGAACGCGACGGCACAAATCAAATCTCAGCTGTGAACGGCGCGGCAAACGGGGAGACTGCGCAAAAGCGGCTCCTACCTTTTTTTGGAGGATACCATGTCAACGATTGCTCCCGTTTTTACCACTGCAACTGTTAGTCCGACCGCGCTTCAACGAAAAAAAATAACAACGATGACATTTCGTCAGAAAAAAGAACGCGGCGAACCGATCACGATGCTAACCGCCTATGATTATCCGACCGCGTTAGCCGAAGATCAAGCCGGAATCGATTCCATTCTCGTCGGCGATTCGCTGGGGATGGTGGTGCTCGGTTATCCAAACACATTGCCGGTCACGATGGAAGATATGCTTCATCATTGCAATGCGGTTTCACGCGGCGCCAAGTTTGCATTGCTAATCGGCGATATGCCGTTCATGTCATATCAAACCTCGACCGAGGAAGCGGTTCGCAACGCCGGACGTTTTTTGCAAGAAGCCGGTATGGACGCGATTAAACTCGAAGGCGGACGCGAACGCGTCGAGGCAATCCGCGCTATCGTCGCGGCTGGGATTCCCGTGATGGGACATCTCGGCCTCACTCCGCAATCAGTCAATCAACTCGGCGGATTCCGCCCTCAAGGAAGAACCGCATCCGCCGCGAAACGATTGATTGAAGACGCGACGCTTCTTGAAGAAGCTGGATGTTTCAGCATCGTGCTTGAATCTGTTCCCGCAAAACTGGCTGAGCTGATTTCGAAAAAAATTTCCATTCCCACCATCGGCATCGGCGCGGGTGTTGGATGTGATGGTCAAGTGCTGGTTACGCATGATCTGCTCGGACTCTTTGATCGCTTCACACCGAAATTCGTTAAGAAGTATGCAGACTTCCATGGTGAAATGCAACGCGCCTTCAGTGAATATATTGAAGATGTGCAAATGAAACATTTTCCAACCAACGAACATTCGGTAATGATTGATGATAAAGAGTGGCAGGCTTTGCAAAATGAATTAGATCATCCATCACAAGCATGACCGATATTCTCATCGTTGGCACGGGCGCGCTGGCGACTTTATTCGCGGCGCGCCTGACATCAAGCGGACACCGCGTCACGATGCTTGGCACCTGGCCCGAGGGTTTGTCTGCCCTGCGTCAAAACGGCGCGCGGCTGATTGATGCGAACGGATATGAACAAAACTTTTCTGTTCGTGTCACTGATGATCCAAAAGATTGTATTGGAACTAAACATGCCATCGTGCTTGTTAAATCATGGCAAACGGAACGCGCCGCACATCAACTCAAGGAATGTCTAGCAGATGATGGATTAGCAGTCACATTGCAAAACGGAATCGGTAATCGGGAAATTCTTGCCAAGGAATTGGGTACACCACGAGTTGCGATTGGAACAATAACCATTGGGGCAACGTTACTTGGACCGGGATTAGTCAAAGCTGGAGGCGAAGGAAAAATTTCTATCGAAGCGCATCCCGCCTTAGGTTCAATTGAAGAAGCGTTGAAGTCCGCCAAATTTAAAGTAAACGTTATTGATGATGCGCGTTCGCTTATGTGGAGCAAGCTAATTATCAACGCCGCGATCAATCCATTGACCGCGTTATTGCGCGTGTCCAACGGTGAATTGCTCGAGCGTCCTGCGGCGCGTGAATTGATGTGCGCTTTAGCAGAAGAAGCCGCATCCGTTGCATCCGCAGAAAAAGTAAACCTGCCATTCGATGATCCAGCCGCCGCAGTGGAAGAGGTAGCGCGTAAAACGGCGGGCAATCATTCGTCTATGTTGCAGGATATTCAGCGCGGCGCGCCGACCGAGATCGATGCGATTTGCGGCGCAGTGGCGCGCATCGGAAAACGGCATCATATTCCAACTCCGATCAATTACACTTGCTGGCAACTGATACTTGCTCTCGCGCCAAGCGAGTGATATTTTTCTCGACAATTCATATCATTCATGAGTATCTCGACTGGGCGCTTGCATGGTAAGATAAATAAGATTTCATTCGGAGGCGTCCATGCGCAGGTGGTTTATACTTTTATATATCTTGGGGATAACCGCGTTACCATTTTCGGTTCAAGCACAAAGTGTAATCAAATTTTCAACTGTGCAAGTTGAACTATGGCCCGAATATGATCAACCCAGTATGTTAGTGATCAATTACATTATCCTTTCGCCCGATACCACTCTGCCTGCCGCGCTGACCTTGCACATACCGGCAACTGCGGGAAAACCCAGTGTGGTAGCTGTTGGGCAAACGCTTGATTCGGTGACCGATCAGGGAATTCAATATACAACATCCACGCAAGGAAACTGGATCGCGGTAAATATTGAAGCCACCGGCCCAGCCATTCAACTTGAATATTATGATCCAAACCTCCAAAGGAAGGATAAGGAGCGCGATTACTTATATGAATGGCGCGGAGATTATCAAGTCGAATCCTTCTCATTGTTCCTGCAACGACCTCTAAGCGCCACCAACATTCAGACTTCACCCAGTCTATCTCTATCGGAGAAACGCGATGATGGGTTGACTTATTATTCCAGCGACTTCGGATCGCTCGCCGCTGGAAACACGTTCTCGCTTTCGTTAAGCTACGACAGATCGACGGACGCGTTAACGTTTTCATCGCTACCGGTCAGACCTTCACAGCCCATCGGTCCCAGTACCGAAAGCAGTTTCATGTCTTCATTCAGCAATGATCTGCCTTATGTTCTCGGCGGATTCGGTCTGCTATTAATCGGCGGAGGCGTTTTTTATTTTTTGCAGCCGGGACGCGGCCGAATCAAATCACGCCGGAAGCGTTCCACGCGTACGGAAACGGAAGGCGATAGTGAAGTGTATTGTCATCAATGCGGAACGCGCGCTCATAAGGGCGACCGCTTTTGCCGAGTATGCGGGACCAAGTTAAGGCGCGAGGCGTAACAATCAGTTGCTTGCATCGAAAAGCCTCTGCGAAGATTCGCAGAGGCTTTTTATTAGCTCAATGATATTTCCAAAGATTTGAGTAAAAACAAAATCGCCTTATCGGCGGTTGGTGCCCCCATGGAGATTCGAACTCCAGTTTAAGCCTTGAGAGGGCTTCGTCCTAGGCCTCTAGACGATGGGGGCGAGCATATATTCTGCATCGCTGACTCATGTCAGCGATGTGATCTGTAGCGACATGAAGTCGCCCAGATCGAGGCGAGATTGTATCATCCGCTTATTCAATCGTCAAATTAGTTATGGGGCTTTGGAAGAAATACGATAAATATCTCCAACATCACTCGTGAATAATGGTTGCATTTTAATTGCTTGTTGGAGTTGATCCAAGCTAGGAAGGTTCTCTCGATAGTGGATCGTATTAAACCAAACCAAATAGCCGCCTCCGGAAGAATTAATCGAATCTTGAAACTTCGTCAGGCTATCGGAATTAATTTGCTTACTTTTCGAATCGATTCTGGGAACGCTTAAGATATCCCGGCGCAGATAAAACCAGGCGGCGGGTTCATAGTTGCTATAAATCTGCTGACTCAAAGGCAGACTCTCTGCCGGCTTTAAAAAATCAGATTCCCTGATATTCACAAAATTAAAAGTGTTATTTGAAATTTCTCCGTTGATCTGGACTTCCTGTTCATAAGCTTGAATCATCGAAAGCGGATAAACCAGCCAGACGATAAACACTACCAGCAGAATCCCATCTTTTATTTTTGAAGTGTTCATACGAGGTGGGATGAGTTCCTCGTAGATCGCAAATAAAACGATCAGCAAAGGAACCATTAAGATCATGTGGTATCGCTGATAATCCAAGCTGTTTGTTGCATAATAATCGGTGTAAACGATCAACAAGCCAAGATAGATAATAATCAGAAGCGAGTTTGCGAAACCGGCAAAGCCGAAGAGTCTCTGAAAGCATTTTTGCCAAGCAGATGTTCGATTAAGTAAAATCAGGATTAGCAGAATGGCAATTAATAAGCCAAAAGGCGTCGCAATCTTGATGATGCCATAGGGGAAAAACCAATAGAATATTTTTACGATCGATATATAGATGTTGCCGGTAATGCTGATATTGCTATTTGATCCAAACGGTTTTCCGCTCAACGGATAGTTATGAAGGAATCCCCATAAGATGATCGGCAAACCGGAGAGGCAAAACAGCACGAATCGGACGAGTCCTCGAACGTAATTTTTCCAATAAAAATAGATCAAAAAAATCGCACCGACAAGGATCAGAGACATCCCCGCGTACCTATCCAATGAGGCTAGGCAAGCTATCAAGCCCATCTCAAAAAGATGTATTGACTTTTGATCGTCTACGAACGACCGCGCCGCCAAAAGGAATAAAACTACAAACAACATAAACAAGGGATCGGATAAGATGCTGGCGGATGTATCGATCACTGCCAGCGACGTGGCGATGAAAATACTGCCGATATATGCAAATAACATTCTATCAGGATAAGTTTTCCGGAACAAAATACCAGAAAAGAAAATGATCAATCCAAATGTGGCGATATTGATATAACGACCCGCGAGAAATATATCGGCTCGCGTCAACCAACTGACCAGTGCAATGAGCGCCGGATACAAAGGCGGATATTGCACCAACGCACTTCCATAAAGATCAATAAAGCCTCGTCCTTTTAATAAGTTGGACGCAACTGAAAGATATATCGTTCCATCGGTGGATACTCCAGGTCCAATGCGCGCTGTGGCTATATAAACCAAGACCGCCCCGCCAATGGAAAGCGCACAAAGGAAGCCGAGAAAAAATAAATCCTTTTTACTATTCATTTTGCTTACTCTTAAAGATTCTTCCCCGATCGTATGATGAACACATGCAACTCCTTTGGTCCGTGAACGCCGATGGTCAGCGTCATCTCAATATCTGCTGTGCGCGAAGGGCCGGTGATCAACACGACTGCTGAGGCGTTTCGCACTTCTTTATTCTGCAACGCTTCTTCCAGCGATCCAACGATTTGCGATGATCGAATGACGGCGATGTGAATTTCAGGAAGCAAAGACGCGCTCAATGGCTGACCATTGCCTGATGGAATCACCAACGTTCCTGTTTCTGCAATTACAGATAGCGCGCCGGTGATTCCGACTCTTGCATTTGGGTCTGCGCTTCTTTCCACCCTCAGGCCGGCTTCCGCTAAATATGCTTCATCAATCTCTGGAATTGAATCCCAAATCATTGCCGTGTTGACATTGCGTTCTTTCAATAATTTAATCAACCACTTCGATAATTCATCCGGCGTGACGATGTAAGCATGTCCTCCGACGGATTCCAACTCCCGCGAAAATCTTTCGACTAAATTGATGCTTTGTGTTTTCGGCGCATCAACTTCTTTTTCTTGCCCTTTCTTATTATTGAAAATCTCCGCGCTCTTTATGTCTAAGTACTGCGTTCTTTCAGTATCGTGGTGAAATCGTTCTCGAAATGTTTTGGTTGCAAAGCGTGGAAAATCTTTGCTATATCCCCAACCTGTGAAAGCGGGCATCCACATCCACTGCGAAAACGGAGAAACGATTCTTGTTCCTAATCCGGCAAATTTTTGAGAGAGATTAAACAATTGTGGCGATGAGGCGATCAAGCTATAAACTTGCAATCCGACTTTGCTGAAAAAAGATAATCCAATACCATTGCGCTTTTCGTTTTGAATTTTGCTGGACGGATTTCCAGCTCTGACTCTTGTCAATAATTTTGGTAAATCAATATCAATAGGACAGGCATCCTTGCATGCTCCGCACAACGATGATGCTTGCGCCAAATGTCCAAATTGTTCCAAACCCAATAAACCCGGCGAAACAATCGAACCGATTGGTCCCGGATAAGGCGCAATCGAACCGTCAGCGCCGACATACGCATGTCCGCTTAATTCGCGGAAAACTGGACAGGCATTCAAGCACGCGCCGCATCGGATGCAATACAACGCTTCTTGCAATTCAGAATGTTGCAGACGCGAGCGGCCGTTGTCAACGATGACCAAATGTCTTTCACGCGCACCATCGATTTCATCCGCACGGCGCGGCGAATGAATCAGTTGGGTATAAACGCTAAGTTTTTGTCCCGTCGCGGAACGCGGCAGAAGCGAAAGCATCAAAGCCAGATCATCTAATGTTGGGACGATTCTTTCCATACCCATCAATGCAATATGAATCGGCGGCATGGTCGTGACCATTCTTCCATTGCCTTCATTCGTGACGATGCACAGCGTCCCCGTTTTAGCCACGCCAAAGTTGACTCCGCTGACGCCGACATCCGCGGTAAGAAAAACTTCGCGCAGAATTTTGCGCGCGGTGTTGGTGAGTGTTGGAATATCTTCGGTGTATGGAATGCCGATTTTTTCGTGAAAGAGTTGCCCCACTTCGTGACGGCGCAAATGCACGGCCGGTGTGATGATATGCGCGGGCTTTTCACCGCGCAGTTGAACGATATATTCGCCGAGATCAGTTTCGACCGCGCGATGTCCGGCGGCTTCGAGCGCGTGATTCAGTTCGATCTCTTCAGAGATCATGGATTTGGATTTGGCAAACAGCAGGTGCGATGAATGTGTTAAGCCGGTAATATTCAAAACAATATTTATCGCCTCGACCGCGTCTTTCGCGCGATGAACAATGATTCCATTCTGGTCAACCTTCGCGATGAATTGATCAAGGTATTTATCCAAATGTTCAATCACATCCGCGCGAACCGTGTGCGCGCGTTGACGTCTCTCTCGCCAATCGGGCAGCGATTCAAATGCGGCGATACGTCCCTGCACGCGGCGGCGTGCATTGTTGTCAAGCGCGATTTGTAAGGCTTCATTTGAAATGGATTGATGAATGCGTAATTTGAATTGAGTTGGCGTCATGGATTAGTCTTTGGCAAGAATTTCTGCAATATGCACGACTTTCTGCTTCATCTTATTGCGATGCAATCCACCCTGAATGTGCATCAGACAACCGGCATCGCACACAACCAATGTGGGAGATTGAGTCGCCTCGAGATTCTTGATCTTGCGTTTCAACATTTCGGCTGAAAGTTCAGGATGCTCTACGGAAAAAATCCCGCCGAAGCCGCAACAATCTTCGGCTTCGGGCAATTCGCAGATCTCTGCGCCTATTATATTTGCCAATAATTCGCGCGGCTGACGGTCAATGCCGAGACCGCGATGCAGATGACAAGTTGGATGATATGTCAGCGGACCATCCCAATGCGCGCCGAAATCAGCGATGCCTAAGACATCCACAAGATATTCGGTGAATTCGTGAGTCCGCGAAGCTAATGCTTTTGCGCGCGGAAGCCAAAGCGGATCATCTGCGAATAGTTCTTCGTAATTATGTCGAAGCATATGCGCGCATGAACCAGAAGGAATCACAATATCGCCTTTAACGGATTCAAAGACTCGGATGGTGTGTTCCGCGATTTGACGCGCCTCCGCTCGCAGTCCGGCGTTGAACGTCGGTTGTCCACAACAAGTTTGGTCACGCGGAAAATCAACATCCACGCCTGCCCGTTTCAAAACATTCACCATCGCCTCGCCAACTTCCGGGAAGAAACTATCTACGAGGCAGGTGATGAAGAGTTGAACAGTCCGCATGGCTGTATTGTAGTACAAAAGCCTGTGGTATGATTCCGCGCCTATGAATACATTTCATTCTAAATTACCCAATAATTTTGATCTGCCCAAGCGCATCAATCGGCTCGGCGAGCTTGCCTACAATTTATGGTGGACATGGCAACCCGAAGCCGCGCGCGTGTTTGGTCGGCTTGACTATGATCTATGGGAACGACTCGGACATAATCCAATTCTTATGCTGCGCGAAATTGGCCGCGCCAAACTTAATGAAGCCGCTGACGAAAAAGAATATCTTACACTATATGACCGCGTCTTTGCCAGCTTCGATGCTTATATGTCGCAACCGGAAACCTGGGCGATGCGCGCTCATCCAGAATTGACCAATCGTCCCATCGCATATTTCTCGATGGAATTTGGTCTGCACGAAACGCTTCCGATTTATTCGGGCGGACTCGGCGTGTTGGCTGGTGATCATTTGAAAGAAGCCTCCGATTTGGGTCTGCCATTGGTCGGCGTGGGTCTGATGTACGGGCAGGGATTTTTTACGCAACGCATCAGCGAAGACGGCTGGCAGGATGCCATCAACAACGAACTCGATTTTGCTGACCTGCCTGCAATGCAAGTTTTCGCGGATGACGGAACCCGCATCACCGTAGATGTGGAATTTCCCGAGCGAAACGTCACGCTGGGGTTATGGGAAATCCGCGTGGGACGCGTGCCGCTGTATTTGCTTGATTCAAATATCGATCCCAATTCTGAGTTCGACAAAAATTTAACTGCGCGACTCTATTGGTCTGATTTGGATCGCCGCGTGATGCAGGAAATTGTTTTGGGCGTGGGCGGCGTCCGCATGTTGCGCGCACTTGGATACAATCCCTCGGTCTGGCACATGAACGAAGGACACGCAGCTTTCTTGACCATTGAGCGGGCGCGCGAACTCGTGGCTGCGGGCCGCACTTTTGAGCAGGCTCTCCAAAAAACGCGCGGACAAAATATCTTTACCACGCATACGCCCGTGGCGGCTGGCAACGATGAATTTCCGCTGTGGTTGATCGATAAATATTTTTCCGCATTGTGGCCGCAACTTAATATCAGCCGCGAACAATTCTTTGATATTGCGCGTCATCATACGCCGTCCGGTGAAACCTTCAGCATGGGCGTGCTGGCATTGCGGAATGCGGAAGGCCGCAATGGTGTTTCCGAATTGCATGGACGCGTGGCGCGCAAGATGTGGCATTTCCTGTGGCCCGATCATGATGAAGATGAAGTACCGATCAGTTACGTGACCAACGGCGTCCACACCGCCAATTGGATGGCGCGGCGTTTGCGGATTTTGTTAAGTTTGCATCTCGGCGAAGATTGGATGGATCGCCTCGATGATCCCGATCTGTGGACGAAGCTAAATAAGATTCCCGATGCTGCACTGTGGGAGGTGCATTTGCATCTCAAGCGCAGACTCTCTTTCTATATGCGCGAGCGCGTTCGGGATCGGTGGGAAGCGGGAGGCTATCATCCGGTGCAGGTTGTTTCTTCCGGCGTGATGATCAATCCCTACGCGTTGACTATCGGTTTTGCGCGCCGCTTCGCAACGTATAAGCGCGCTAGTCTCGTATTATCCGATGTAGACCGATTGCTCAAAATTATCAATCGCCCGAATATGCCGGTGCAAATTATCTTTGCAGGGAAGGCGCATCCATCAGATGATGCGGGCAAACAACTCATTCAACAAGTTTATCGTCAAGTGAAGCGCGCTGAAACCAGCGGACGCCTCGTCTTCCTCGAAGACTACGATATGAATATGGCGCGCTATCTCGTGCATGGCGTGGACGTATGGATGAACACGCCGCGCCGTCCGATGGAAGCCAGCGGCACATCCGGCATGAAAGCCGCGCTCAACGGTGCGTTGAATTTTTCCGTGCTGGATGGCTGGTGGCGCGAAGCCTTCAATGGTCAAAATGGCTGGGCAATTGGCGAAGACAAGGATTTGAACGCGCCTGAGGTTCAGGATCAAGAAGACGCGCAGAGTTTATATAATATTCTGGAGAATGAGATCATCCCACTGTTTTATGAACGCGATCCAAAAGAAATCCCGCACGAATGGATTGCGCGCATGAAAGATTCGATGCAAACCGTTATCCCGCAGTTCAGCACGCGGCGCATGGTCAAGGAATATGTGGAACGGTTTTATGTTCCCGCCTTGAAATAATATGTTTAATTTTCTTTTCTCTCCGTCCGCCTGGCTGATCATGCTCATGATCTTTTGTCTGCGCGTCACGGATATGTCGCTCGATACTTTGCGCATGTTGTTCGTGGTGCGCGGCCGCAAAGGCATCGCCTGGACACTTGGATTCTTTGAAGCAGGAATTTATATTGTGGCCATCACGCGCGTGTTATCGAATTTAGGAAATCCCCTCACGATCCTCGGCTACGCGGCCGGATTTGCAACTGGCAATGTGGTCGGAATGTTGATCGAAGAGCGTCTCGCCATTGGACACATTCAAATGAGCATCATCAGTTCGACGCGGGGCGTGGCGCTGGCGCAAGCTTTACGTGAGGCTGGTTTTGCCGTCACCGAGGTGCCTGCGCGCGGCAAGGATGGCATGGTGCACATGTTAAGTGCCAGCGTGTTGCGAAAAGATGTGCCGAACGTTGAACGCGTGGTGCATGAAGTCGACACAGACGCTTTTGTCACATCCGCCGATGTGAGGCCGGTTCGACACGGATTCTGGGGAGTATAAATTTTGATCGCGATTACGCGCGAGGTCAGCCGTTCCATTATTCATTGCGAGCTGACGCATCTTGAGCGGGCGCCGATTGATATTCAGCGTGCGCGTGCTCAACATGCGGAATATGAAGCCGCGTTGAAACATCTTGGCTTGGCAGTTTTATCTTTGCCCGAAGAGCCGACCTTGGCTGATTCGGTTTTTGTCGAAGATCCTGCGCTGGTGTTGGGTGAATGTGCGATCATCCTGCGACCCGGAGCGGACTCGCGAAAACCTGAAACCGAATCTATCGCCAAAGCTTTAGCTCCTTATCGCAAATTATTTTATATCGAAGCGCCCGCGCGCGTAGATGGCGGAGACGTTCTGCGAGTCGGCAAACAAATTTATATCGGCTTATCCTCTCGAAGCGACACCAATGCTATGGAGCAAATGCAGGATTTCCTTCAACCTTATGGTTACGAAGTTCATGCAGTGATGGTCACGGGATGTCTACATCTTAAATCCGCGTTGACGCAAATATCCGAAGATACGTTGCTGATCAACCCGGCATGGACGGATAAAAAGAATTTCGCTGGAGTGAAATTCATTGAGATTGATCTCTCCGAATCGTATGCCGCGAACGCTTTATTAATTAACGATACGATCTTGTATCCCAAAGCTTTTCCAAAGACGCGTAAGAAATTGGCAGATGCAGGAATCAAGATAGTGGATGTCAACGCCGACGAACTTGCCAAAGCCGAAGGCGCATTGACTTGTTGTTCGTTGATCTTTGAAAATTAAAGAGTCCCTTATGGAAACTTCTGAAATCAGCGTTGAAGAATTGGCGAAGAAATTAAAATCCCAAGATCAATTTATTTTGCTGGATGTGCGCGAGCCGTCCGAGTTGGAGCAAGCCAAGATAACGGACGGACGCCTCGAAGTCGCACCGATGAGCCGATTGGCACGCGAAGGAATCACAGCATTTTCTGAATCAGCACAATCCAAAGATGCCGAGATTTATGTGATGTGTCATCATGGAAGCCGTAGTTTTCAAGTGACATCTTGGCTGGCCTCACAAGGCTGGACGAATGTCCATAATGTTTCCGGCGGGATTGATGCCTTTGCTCGAACCGTTGATCCAGCTATTGGCATCTATAATTGATTGTTGCTCTTTGTAAATTGCAATTTTGTTGCAGACTTTTTATGACGTATGAATTGCCGAGCATTCATCATCTGAGGGACAAATGGCGCGCGAATATCACTTTCAATGGCAATGGGATTTAATTTCAACTCCTGAAGCGTTGTGGCCCTTCATCTCGGACACCAATCGCTTCAATCGCGATACAGGCTTGCCGTCTGTGCAATTGCTCGGCATCGAGAATGGCGTACGGCATGTCCGATTTCATTTTCCATTGCCGTTCATCGAATGGGATGAAGAACCTTTCGAGTGGACCTATCCTTATGCACTGGGCATTGACCGGCGTTATCGCGGCGGACCGATGGCAGAGATGCGTGTTGAAATTACGCTTGAGCCGCGTGCAGACGGCGGCACTCGTGTCACATATCAGACCTGGGCACGGGCGCGTAATCCGATTGGGGTGCTAGGGATTTTTATTGTCATCGGTTTGTTTAGCAAAATGAGATTCGAATCCGTTTTTCGTTCGTATGATCGCATCGCGTCCAAAGGCGGATCGCTTGGTGAGCTTACTACTAGGCGCGGACTCGGTGCGGCAGGTCGCGCCCGTTTTCGGTCGTTGAGCGCGGCGTTGATTCAGGATGGCATTGACGAAAAGCTGACTCAGCGTCTTGAAGAATTTTTGGATCACGCCGATAATCTTTCGCTTCAACGCATCCGGCCATATGCGCTCGCAGATCGCTGGGGAGTTTCGCGTCGCGACGTTCTTGAATTATTTTTGCGAAGCACACGTGCCGGCATCCTCGACATGTTTTGGGATTTGCTTTGCCCATCCTGCCGCGGCACAACGGATAGCAGCGGGCATTTGAGCGCCGTACATTCCGCTTCGCATTGCAACACATGCAACATTGATTTCACCGCAAATTTCGATCACAACGTGGAAGTGGTCTTTCGCCCAAATGCCTCGGTGCGTTCCATCGATGTAACGCTGGAGTTTTGCGTTGGAAGTCCTCAGCGTCAGCCGCATGTTATTTTATTGCAGACTCTTTGGCCCCGCGAAGAGTTGGCGTTCGACACGGAATTGCATGAGGGCCGGTATCTCTTGCGTGCCTCGGGTCTTTCCGGATCACGCGGCTTGGTCGCCGCTAAAGAAGGCGAATCCGCTTTTGAAGCCAGAGCTTCCTATGATGGCTGGCCCTATGGCGAAGTGCATCTCTCATTAAAGCCGCACGTCAGGTTGATGAACATCACGCAAGAGCCGCAGACTTTTCAACTCGAGCGGACGGCATGGTCGGATCAAGCGACAACGGCTGTGGACGTAACCACTCTGCAAGTTTTTCGCGATTTGTTTGCTAGTGAAGTATTGAGACCCGGCGAAGAAATTTCCGTCGGTTCAGTGACGTTGATGTTCACCGACTTGCGCGACTCGACGCGCTTATATCGTCAAATTGGCGATGCGCCCGCATTCGGACGCGTGCGCGAACATTTCGAAATTTTGGAAAAAGCAATTGCCGCAGAAAGCGGATCGATCATCAAGACGATGGGCGATTCAGTGATGGCGGTTTTCTTGCATCCGGCATCCGCATTGAGAGCCGTCACGAGCGCACAGAAAACTTTGAATGCGCGCGGCCAGGGCTTGTGGCTCAAAATCGGAATCCATCACGGCCCTTGCATCGCGGTCAACATGAATGAACGTTTGGATTATTTCGGTTCGACGGTTAATATCGCCGCGCGCCTTCCGCATTTTTCCAGCGGAGGCGAAGTAATTTTTTCGCAGTCGGTGCGCGATGATCCCGAAGCGATGCAGTTTTTAGAGAAAAACGCGGCGCCGAATTCAGTGACGCGCTTTCAAGCGGAAATCAAGGGTTACGAAGAGACGTTTCCGCTGTGGAGATTGAAAATACAACCATAGATCCGACGGTCAATCCGACCTGCGATGTTTATTTCAACTCTAATTCCGTTCTCACCGTTCCGGCGCGTTCGTGACGCGCAATGATTTTGACTTTTCCACCTTTTGGCGCGCGCACAATCCATTCCACTTTCAAACGATCGTTTGTTGCATCGCCTTCCGGTAAGGCTTCTTTATAGGCGCGTCCATCCAATTGACCGAGTTCTTCGCGCGCTTTGCCTGATTCTAATTTTGCGCCTTTCGGTAATTCGATCTCACAAACCAAGCCGCGCACTTTTCTTTCGAGCGCTTTTTGCGTAACATAGCTTGGAAGCCATCCGATATTTTCAAGCACCACCCGCACACGATAATTTCCATCACCAAGCGCAGTTACATTTGCATCGCGCAGATTCAACTTCGGTGAAATGAGCGCGTGCCAAATCAGCCATTTCGGGAATCGCTCGATTTCACTTTCCATAAATTCGGCAGGTGGATTCGTCCACGTGTGTAAATGATCCCAGCCGCCCAATTCCACTTTGCCCAATTGCGGATGATCGAACTCGTACCAATCCACATAGCTCTTACCTTTAAGTTTTGTGTCGCTCCATTTGAGAATCTTCAAATCATCAGCGACCGGATGTTCGCGGAACCAATCAATGTATTTATAATTTTTGATTCCTGCTTGCCGAATCGGACTCCATATTTCAACTGTCCACGCAAAGATGCCGAGGTGATCGTACATCCATGTATCGAACGCGCCAGTGGTGAAAGACTTGGGATGATATTTGAAATCATGAAAGACGGAGATATTTGGATAACCGGTCAGCTTGGTGCCTTCGTCGCCGATCTTTTTATACGTCCATAAATCCTCGGCGGGAAATTCATCGTCGGAGCGATCATCATAAGGACGCATGATGGTCGCGGCAAAGGTGTGGAACGAAACCGCACCCGTAATGTTCTTATGCTTGACAATGAAATCAATTTGATTGCGGACTTCAGGCTCGCTGGTTGGATAAGGTCCTGCGCCATGCTGTTCCGATTCCGTGCGCCATGCAACGGGATAGTTACGATTCAAATCCAGACCTTCTTTCGGATTGCGCAATTGAATCGTCACGCCATCGTAGTCTTTCAAAAAGCCTTCGGGCAGAACGCGAAAATATTTTCCGCCGGTCTCGGTGGGATCGCGTCGGATAAGGAGACGCGGTTCTTTCGGATGCCGCTTCCAGGTCCCGTTTGGATCGGGCACGCGCATCAACAGAATCCGACCATCGCCGTCAATATCTTCTTCGAGCAATCCATCCACCGGTTCTTCATCATATGGATATGGACGCGTGCTCGAGCGAATCACTTTGGGTTTATCAGCCAGCGCCAATTCCGCACCATCCGGATTGAGGCGCGGCACAATATAAAACGCGCGCGTATCCAGCGCGGCTGTGACCTGTTTATCTTTTCCATATTTCGTAGCAAGCATGTGGATGAAATACAAGCAAGCCGCGGAGGCCGTGACTTCCGAAGCATGGATGTTGCCGTCCGCCCACAGCGCAGGCTTATCCGCATCGTCACCTGATTTGAAATTTGTGGCAGTGATGAGCCAAACATCGCGGCCCTCATAACTTTTGCCGATGCTTTCGATTCTGAATAGGTCCGGATATTCTTTAACGTACGCCTTGAGAAGTTTATTCAATTCGTCGTAGCGATAGAATCTATTGAAACGAGGTTTGGGCATTGAGTCCTCCAATCAAGATGATTGATTTTAACACGCAACCCGATTCGGTGAATTGTGTGGTAAACTCTTCTAGCTCTCGAATATGAGAGACCGTGTTCTGGGAATTGTTTTGATGATGGCCCGACGCAATTGCTCGGGCTTTTTTGTTGGGCGAGTTCATCTGCAAAGCTGAACTTTGGTTGGCAAGAAATTATTTACGGAGTCATCGGAACAGTTCATAGTGGCATCGCGAAACGATTCGCAATGACAGAAAGATTTCTGATGACAACCGAATTTACTTCTTTAAACCTGCGTCCAGAGTTGATGCAGGCAATTTCCGAATTGGGTTATACCGAGCCGACTCCGATTCAATCAGGCATGATTCCGCTCATGCTGACCGGCGTGGACGTAATCGGTCAAGCTCAAACCGGCACCGGCAAGACCGCCGCCTTTGCCTTCCCCATTCTCAATAACTTCACACACGAACGTTACGTGCAAAGCCTGATCCTCGCGCCCACGCGCGAACTCGCTTTGCAAGTTGCTGATTCGATTATCGAATATGGCAAGCATCTCAACGTGCGCGTGCTCGCCGTCTATGGCGGTCAACCTTACGGTCCGCAAATTTCTCAACTCAATCGCGGCGTGGACATTGTCGTTGGTACGCCGGGCCGCCTGCTCGATCTCATCGAACGCAAAGCGCTCAACATCAAACATGTCCGCACCGTGGTGCTCGACGAAGCCGACGAAATGCTCAACATGGGTTTCATTGAAGACGTGGAAAAAATTCTCAGCGAGACGCCTGCTGAACGTCAGACTGCATTATTCAGCGCGACATTGCCGAGTCGCATACGCACGCTTGCCAGCCGCTTCATGCACGACCCGCAAGCGGTCACCATTAAACGCGATACCCTCACCCTGACAACGACCGAACAACGCTATTACCTTGTCCACGAAAATGACAAGACCAACGCGCTGACGCGTCTGTTCGAGATCGAACCAATTCACTCGGCGTTGATCTTTGCCCGCACGCGCGCCGAAACAAGTCAACTCGCAAATGAACTCGTCGTGCGCGGCATTCCTGCGGAAGCGATTCACGGAGATTTGGATCAGCAGGCGCGCGAACGCGTGCTCGGACGATTCAGAGCGAACCAACTCAAAGTGTTGGTCGCGACCGACGTCGCCGCGCGTGGACTCGACATTGACGATATCTCGCACGTGTTCAATTATCATCTGCCAGATGATGCTGAAGTTTATATTCATCGCATTGGACGCACTGGACGTGCAGGCAAAACAGGTATTGCCATCACATTATTATCGCCGCGCGAGAAACGACGCATGCGTGAAGTGGAAGCGCTGACCAAACAAAACGTCACGAAGATGGAACTTCCAACCATCGAAGATATTCAGAAGTATCGTGAATCAAAAGTGGTCGAGAACATGAAAATCTGGCTGGGACGCGGACGCTTTAAACGCGAACTCGAAATGGTGCAAGAGTTGATTACGGCTGGGCATGACCCGCTAAACATCGCGGCGGCGGCGCTCAAGCTCGCGCGCGGCGATGAGAAGCAACGTCCCATCTCGGAGATCGCGGACGTCAAAGCCGAAGCGCCGCGTAAGTTTGAAAAAGATTTCGGGCGCGGACCGCGCGGCGGAGCGATCAAACGCGAGTTCGGAAAGTCGCGCCGCGTTTCGCATGAAGAAGGAATGATCCGCTTGAAGTTGAACAAAGGCAAAGCCAACGGAATCCGCCCGAACGACATCGTCGGTACGATTGCGTTTCATGCCAACATCCCGGGACACGTGATCGGGAAAATCCGCATTGAAGATAAATTGACTTACGTGGATATCCCCGAAGATTTGGTGGATCAGGTGCTGAAACATAATGGCAACTACAACGTTGGAAAAGAAAAGTTTAGTTTGACGAAGGCATAATATCGTTGTAGTCGGAAAAGATTAACCACAACCCTGAGAGAACGCAGGGCATAGGGCACGAAGGCGCATAAAGGTTTTACTTTGTGTTCCGTTGTGCCCTCCGTGTTTAAGAATCTATATCCACTCAGCATCAACCGTTTTTTCGTTTTGGACATCCCCCGTATTCAGCGTTGACTTCGGCTCCAACAATAAAACCTGGACTTCTTCCTCAGCCACCGGCAAATGCTCCACGCCTTTGGGAATGATGACGAATTCGCCTTCGTGAATCGTCAACTCTTGATCGCGCAATTTGATGACCAGCGTTCCTTTGATGACTAAAAACAATTCATCTTCGTTATCGTGATGATGCCAGACGAACTCGCCTTTGAGCTTCGCCAGTTTGACATATGAGTCATTCAGCTCTCCCACAATTTTGGGGTGCCACGGTTCTTGGAATAAGTTGAATTTAGAAATGAGGTTGATCACATTGTTCATTTAATGTAATGCTCCTGGTTTTAATC
>JBAUMB010000275.1:0-4293 GCA_049578465.1 Anaerolineales bacterium | reverse complement strand
GTGGTGGAGGAGATGGAAGACGGCATGATTGTGATTGATGCAAGTGGGCGAGTTGCAGATATAAATCCGGCTGCGACGACCATGATTGGTCTCACTATGGCACAGGTCATCGGTAAATCAGCAGCCGATGCGTTTGGTCGATGGCCTAGCTTAACAAAGAAATATGAAGACGTGTTGGATGCGCTTGATGAAATCTCGATTGGCGAAGGCGAGAGTCAACGTTGGTTTGAATTAGGTCTATCGCCTTTGCGCAATAAAGATAAAATTGTTGTTGGAAGATTAGTTACACTTCGCGATATAACCAAAAGAAGGCAAATGGATGAAAGGCTGCGCCAGCTCTCTCGCGCTGTGGAGGCCAGCCCAGCTTCGATTGTCATAACTGATATTGAGGGACAAATTCAATATGTGAATCCGAAATTTACATCGGTAACCGGTTATACCCTACAGGAAGCGCAGGGAAAAAACCCGAGGATTCTAAAAACGGATCAGACCCCGCCTGAGGTTCATCGCCAACTCTGGGAAACCATCAAGGCCGGCAAGGAGTGGCATGGTGAGTTTTGTAATCGAAAAAAGAGCGGCGAGCTTTATTGGGAAACTGCCTCTATCTCTCCAATTATTGATACAAGCGGGCAAATCATTAACTTCGTTGCCGTCAAAGAGGACATCACAGAACAGCGCCGGATGCAAGGGCAGCTGCAAGTCCAGAATAACTATTTGACCATTTTGCATGAAGTTACCCTCGACCTTCTTAATCGCCGAGAGCTAGATGATTTGTTAAAAGCCATAGTCAACCACGCTTCTGATCTACTGAATTCTCCGTACGGGGAAATCATGTTGAAGGAAGGCGACGAATTGGTTGTTCACTCTTTCACTCCAAACCAGGAGTTTTTGTTGGGAGATCAAGCAGGCCGGGATACCGCAAAGCTTGCCTGGCAGGCGCATGATACCGGGCGACCCGCCATTGTTGATGATTATTCCACATGGGCAGATCGCGGGATAATTTATGATCAGATTCCCTTACGAGCGGTAGCAGAGTTCCCCGTCATGGTCGGGGATCGATGCATCGCAGTGATCGGAATCGGACGTTCAAATCCTGGGCAAATCTTTACTCCTGAAGAAACCCAAATGGGGATTTTGTTTTCGGGGTTTGTAGGTTTGGTGTTGGATAGTATTAATTTGTATGACTCGGCAAGGCAGGAGATTGCCGACCGCAAGTGGACGGAAGTCCTTTTGCAGGAAAGTGAAAGCCGGTATCGTCAAATTGTGGAAAATGCAGATGACCTCATTTATCGGACAAATACTGAAGGAATAATTACGTATGTAAACCCAACAGGCTTGCGGCTGTTTGGTACCGATAATATTAATAGTGTTCTCGGAACGAACTACTTGGAATTTATTGTGCCGAGCTGGCGTAAGAAAGTCCGGAGATTTTATGTCCATCAATTTCTAAGTGGGGACTCGAACACATATTTCGAATTTCCTACTACCACATCGGATGGACATGAAGTATGGCTGGGTCAAAATGTGCAGATCATCAAAGATGCGGATCTAATTATCGGTTTCCAGGCGGTAGCACGTGACATCACAGCCATTAAACGTTCTCAAGAGGCGTTGTCGCTTGCCAGAGACCAGGCACAGGAGGCCAGTCATCTGAAAGGCGATTTGCTGGCGAGGGTAAGTCATGAATTCCGCACACCCCTGTCCGGCATTTTAGGATATGCAGAATTGCTCCGCGATAATGTCCTTGGTCCCCTTTCTGAAGATCAAAGAAGAGCTGCTGGAACAATTGTCGAAAGTTCCGAATTCTTGACGAACATGATTAGTGATTTACTGGATCAGGCACAAATTGAAGCAAGGAAACTGGTCTTGCAATTCAGTGAGTGTTCACTCGCCGATTTAATTGATGACCTGAAAAAAATGATGGAGGTTTTAGTTCAAAAAAGAGGGCTTACTCTTCAAACAGTGCTTGAACCCGGAATGCCTATTACGGTTTATAGTGATCCGCAACGTTTAAGGCAGATCCTTATTAATCTCGTGGCGAATGCGATCAAGTATACAAAGCAAGGCGAGGTTTGCATCAAGATTTTTCAGCCCGACGCGACCCATTGGGCTATGCAAGTATCGGATACGGGTATTGGGATTCCCGAAGACGCTCAACGCATCATTTTTGAACCTTTCCAGAAAGTGGACGGTTCCCTCACCGGGCAGAATCGCGGCGTCGGCTTGGGACTGTCCATCACAAAGCAGTTGGTTGACCTGATGGGCGGTCAAATTGAACTTACGAGCAAAATTGGAGAGGGTAGCACCTTCTTGGTAACCTTCCCGGTCAACAAGGCAAAGAGAGATTGAAAGATTGAATATAATAGTTATGAGGAATCAATGTCAAAACCCCTTGCTCTAATTATTGAAGATGACCTCGAAATTGGTAACATTATTTCGATTTCATTGGAAAACGAATTTGAGACTGAGCGTTGTATGGATGGCGAAACTGCTTTAAGCAGGCTTGCACAAGTTATTCCTGGTTTGATCGTATTGGACTTGCACCTGCCCAATGTCTCTGGCGCGGATATTTTTACACAGATTCGATCGGATACTCGTCTGGAAAAAACGAAGGTGATTCTTTGTACGGCTGATGCGCTTATGGCAGACTTACTACGGAATCAAGCTGATCTTATTCTGCTAAAGCCGATTAGTCCAAGTCAATTGCGTGAACTTGCATCGCGATTGATTAGTAATTCGCGATAAATTAATGTTTCGTTTCAAAATCGAATTATGTTTCTTTAAAAAGGCGGGGCCCCATGAAAAAGAATCTACACTGGATCCTGTTAGCTAGCATCGTTCTGCTCTTCGTCATCGTCTTTTCCATTACAAAAACATCAGGTAAACAAGCACCTGAAAATCTATCGGTGCAAGCTACACCGAATCAGGTTGGACCGCAGATCATCGCGCAGAATCCAATAGCGGGACAAAGGCTGGATTTATCGTCAACGATTCAATTGACATTCGACCGCGACATGAATCAAGATAAAACCGGAAAATCTTTTTCGCTTCTTGGCGCGGACAATCAGCCGGTCGCCGGTCAATCGGCTTGGGTCAACGCCCGAACATTTGAATTCACACCGACGTCCAAACTTGAACCGGATTCAAATTACACCGGAATTTTTTCTACATCTGCCATCGCGCTTGATGGAACTTCTCCAAAAGAAAATATTGAGTTGACTTTCACGACCGTTGAGGGTTTGAAGGTGGGACAAGTCTTTCCGCTTGCCGACGCAGAAGATGTTGATTCCACAACCAACATCACAGTGATCTTCAATCATCCGGTTGTGCCGCTGACGATTCAAGAAGAACAAAGCAATTTGCCGCAACCGATTGAACTTTCGCCGCCAACGAAGGGAACGGGCCAATGGGTGAATTCATCGGTGTATGTGTTTCAGCCGGACCCAGCTTTAGTAAGCGGAATCCGTTATACGGTGCGTGTGGGAGCCGGATTGAAAGATACGAACGGCGACGCGTTAGATCAATCCTATGTTTCGCAGTTCACCACGCACGCGCCAGCCGTCGCGAGTTTCGCTTTGAAGAACGGCGAACAGAATCCGCAATTGGATAATGTTCAAAATGTTTTGCTCGATCAGGCTTTCATCATTACGTTCCTGCAACCGATGAACTCGGATAGTGTGGCGCAGGCGACAACGATTACAAATAACCAAACGGGAAAATTGGTTTCGCTTGGATTTAATTGGAATAAAGATTTCACCGAGTTGACGCTCCAGCCGAACGGACGATATCAGATCGCCAGTAATTATCATTTGCAAATTGCAGATACCGCCCAAGCCGCAGATGGTGGAACCTTAAAAGGTGGCTTCTCGGTAAACTTCAGCACCGTGCCTTTGCCGAGCATTGTTAAAGTATCTCCTGAACCAAATTCGACACAAACAAGTTACGATGGTTCGCTTTCGATTCAATTTGCTTCGCCGATGCGTTTGGACAGCTTGAAAGGAAAAATAATCGTAACTCCCGCGCCCAAGACCGAGTTGCAGTGGTACTACAACGATTATGATCAAACGTACAGCACATACGGTTTAGACGCTGGCACAAATTATTCGGTGCGCATATTACCCGGCATGGCGGATATTTACGGCAACACCATAAACAATGGGTTTTCGTTTACGCTCAAAACCGCAGATATGGATCCTTATGCGCGTCTGGCTGTGCCATGGACGCCGCTGGTATACCGCGCCAAAGGTTCGCAGGATGTTTTCTTCGAGCACATAAATTTGGATTCCGTAACGG
>JBAUMB010000274.1:0-15358 GCA_049578465.1 Anaerolineales bacterium | reverse complement strand
ATACAAAGATGCCCATCGTGCTAATTGTAGAAGATAACCTTGATAATTATGAGTTGGTTCGATTTTTGCTTGGGCGGGCCGGTTATGATACGCGCTGGGCGCGCAACGGCCGCGAAGGAATCTTGATGGCGAAAGAGGAAAAGCCTGATTTAATTTTGATGGACCTTTCTCTGCCGGAGATGGATGGCTGGACTGCAACCGAGCGCATTAAATCGGACCCCGAGACAAAACATATTCCAATCGCGGCGCTGACCGCTCATACTTTACCGGGTGATCGTAAGCGCGCCTTGGAAGCTGGATGCGATGGCTATCTTTCGAAGCCGATGAATATTGCGTTGTTTACGGATACGGTTGCAAACCTGATTGCCAAATCAAATCCAAAATCAAAGCGTAAGCCAAAGAAAAATTCAGAAGGCGATAAAGCTTGATCTAAATATTTTCAAAAGAGAGGAATCAAATGAAACAAATTTGTGTAGTCGGAGTGGGATATGTTGGTCTAGTGACGGGGGCTTGCTTTGCAGACTTGGGAAACAAAGTCGTAGCATTGGATGTAGATGAGAAGCGCGTTGAGAATTTAAAGAAAGGCATCATGCCGATTTATGAACCGGGTCTCGATGAGCTGGTCAAGCGCAATGTCAGCTCGGGACGGCTTTCATTTACAACTTCATATGCCGAGGCGATTAAAGATGCAGAGTATGCATTCATCGCAGTAGGGACTCCATCGGGCGATAATGGCGAAGCGGATTTACAATATGTGGAAGCCGCCGCGAAATCGATTGCGAAGAATATGTCTGCGCCGCTGATCATCATTAATAAATCCACGGTTCCGATCGGGACTGGAGATTGGGTTGCCGATATCGTGACCAAAGCCCAGCCCAAGCCGATTCAATTTTCGGTGGTTTCTTGTCCGGAGTTTTTACGCGAAGGTTCGGCGATTTCTGATTTTATGAATCCGCATCGCACCGTGATCGGTTCGCTGCATCGCGACGCGGCGGAGAAAGTCGCGCATTTACATTTGCCGTTGCGCGCGCCGATTGTCATCACGGATTTACGAACTGCTGAAATGATCAAATATGCCTCGAACGCGTTCCTTGCGACCAAGATTTCCTTTATGAATGAATTAGCTGACCTGTGCGAATTGGTCGGCGCGGACATCAAAGAAGTTGCGGCCGGTATGGGT
Source organism: Anaerolineales bacterium (assembly GCA_049578465.1). Classification (GTDB taxonomy): domain Bacteria; phylum Chloroflexota; class Anaerolineae; order Anaerolineales; family Villigracilaceae; genus Fen-1038. Next base: position 14,178 of record JBAUMB010000274.1, on the reverse strand, counting down.
TACGACGCGCGCATCGGTCGTCACTTCCTCGATGCAGGATTGGGTTGGGGCGGATCCTGTTTTCCAAAAGATGTCAAAGCGTTGGCGTTTATGGCAGGAGAAAAAGGACTCAATCCAATCATCCTCAATTCAGTAATGGATGTTAATTACGGTCGTCGTTCGGAAGTGGTCAAACACATCGGCGAAATGGTCGGCGGATTGAAAGGCAAAACGATTGGCTTATTTGGTTTAGCATTCAAACCCAATACGGATGATATGCGCGAAGCGCCGTCCATTGATATCGTCAAACATTTAACGGAATCCGGTGCAAAGGTCCGCGCCTTTGACCCGGTGGCGATGAAAGTTGCGCGTCCGCTATTGCCTGACATCGAAATGTTCAATGATCCGTATGAAATGGCAAAAGGCTGCGACGGCGTGATCGTTGTTACCGAATGGAATGAATTCAAACAGCTTGATCTCGATCAATTAAAGTCTTTGCTCAAGAAACCGGTCATCCTGGATGGACGCAATATTTATGATCCCGATCGTATGAAAGAGCTGGGTTTTGTATATCGCGGCATCGGCCGCGGATTGAACGGAAAATAAACTTTCAGTGGGACACAGAATTACTGTGTCCCACATTATTTATGACCAACCCCCCGGTTTGTAATTACGAAGGCTCCGATTATCAATCTTCATTTTGGGATAAGGGTGGGCGCGAATACGAAGACAGAGTCGAAGCGATTGCATTGAAGCGGCTGCTTCCTACACCTGCCCTGGCGGGCGGTGCCAGGGAAAGCGGACGCCTCATGCTCGAACTCGGAGCGGGCGCGGGACGCAACACACCGCGTTATCTCGGCTTCGAGCGCGTTGTTCTGCTCGATTATTCGCGCACGCAATTGGAGCAGGCACAAGGACGATTAGGAAAATCCGATAAATATATTTATGTCGCGGCTGATGCGTATCGTCTGCCGTTCGTGGATGGCTTATTCGACGCCGCAACGATGATCCGCACACTGCACCACATGGCGGATGCGCCGAAAGCATTACGCCAAGTGCGAAATGTTTTAACACCGAATGCCGTGTTCATTTTGGAATTTGCCAACAAATCGAATCTCAAATCCATTTTACGTTACTGGCTTAAACGTCAATCGTGGAGTCCGTTCACGCTGGAGCCGGTTGAGTTTGCAAAGCTCAACTTTGATTTTCATCCGAAGGCAATCCGCAATTGGCTCAATGAATTGGATTTCAAGGTTGAAAAAACCTTAACGGTTTCCCACTTCCGCATCGGGTTATTGAAGCGAGTCGTTCCAACATCCATATTAGTCTTCTTTGATTCCATTTTTCAATGGACGGGTGCATTCTTTCAATTCACGCCAAGTGTATTTGTTCGTTGTCGGAGCGACCTTCATGGTCGTCTTGATATAACAAAAAATATTGCCCCTGCAAATGTAATCGAATTTTTCAAATGTCCAAAATGTGGAAGTTCGTCATTGGCTGACAATAAAAATTATCTCGAATGTCCCAAGTGCAAACGCAAATGGGAAATCAAAGATGGGATTTATGATTTTAGAGAACCGATGTGATGGAATCGAGACACAGATGCGTTTTGGAAGAATCTTTTTTGTCATCATTTTGTTAGTCTGCATTTTTGAAACTGTGCGGTTGTGGGGAATTGCTCCAGCTCAAGTGGCTTCCCATTTCGATATTCTAGGAAACCCAGATCACTTCACTACTAAAGCGCAATTCTTTGCCTTTGAGATTGAAACGATGCTAGTTGTGATCGGGCTCGGAGTTTTAACACAAGTCTTTGTTTTGATCACGCCGGTTGAATGGATCAATATGAAAATGCCTAATCGGGATTACTGGCTTGCGCCCGAACACCGAGACGAAATCATGGACCGCATCAATTCTTTTGTGGCTATCCTTTTTGGAATCGTGGCATTGGGAGTTCAGGCGGGATTTGAATTAGCAGTTTCTGCCAATTTACATCAGCCAATCCATTTCGATTCTCAGGCGATGCTTATAGTTATCGCTGGATTGTTTGTAGCTACTCCTGTGATGCTCGTTTGGCTGATGATTTCGTTTCGTATTCCAGCATCGAAATCTTGACCTTCTAAATTCTTTCAATTACCCAAAAATGCGACAAGCCGAAAATTTTCAGCGGCGTCTTTTCCAGAAATTGCAAAACGGACCGCAGAATTTTTCCAAACGCGCCAAAGCGGACAATGATATTGTCATATGCGCCAAAGATAACAGTTCGCTCGATATATTTCACTGGCAAGCCTTCAAATAATTTTTCCAAATCCTTCGTTGAATAAATGCGCACATGCGGGGCAAGTTTGTTGCGCCAAACGCGCGGAAGATAATTCACAAAAAGTTTATTGCCAAAATAATATTTGCTGTTCCAATAGATGCCGTGCGTTTCAAACGGATAGCCGCGGTTTGGACAAAATAAAACAATGCGTCCGCCGGGATTTAATATTCGCACCATTTCGCGGATCGCAGCGCGGTCATCTTGGACATGTTCGATCACTTCGTGGCTAAGGATTAAGTCAAAGGTCGAGGAAGGAAGCGGAAGAAATTCTCCAGCCGCGTTAAAAATATTTGGTGAGTTGGTTCCCGCTTCGGATGCGCGCTCAAAGTCGTATTCGAGTCCGAAAATTTTTCCACCCAATGAAGCTAGATGTTCAACATACATTCCAACGCCGCATCCGTTTTCCAGGATATTTCCTTTGATTCGTTCACCCGCGGCATGGATAATCATTTCGAGTCGGCGTTGTTGTCCGGCGCGCCAAACGTAAGAGGGTTCGCCGCGCAAAGCGGCTTTTTGCATATCGCGAGTTTCCATGTTGACAATTATATCTTGCATCTTTCATTCACCTATGCTAAAATAACTCTGTCAAGGGAAGTCAATATCGAAGGCATCGAGAAGTGGGCAACCCCCACTTTTCTGCTTGTAAATAAGGAACATTACGGAGCAAGGTAGCATGACAAAAAACGAATTCTCTCTGGCTTTTAATGAAGTGCTGGAAGAAAAACAATTATCAAAAGAGATCATCCTCGGCGCGATTGAATCTGCGATGGTGTCTGCCTATCGGCGCGCGGTCAACGCCTCCACTGCACAACAAGTCGAAGCCAAAGTAGATCCCGAATCGGGCAAAGTCATTGTCTTCGCCGAAAAAGAAGTGGTCGAAGATGTGCAGGAATTTAATACCGAGGTGACTCTCGAAGAAGCGCGCAAGGTGAATCCCGAAGCGCAATTGGGCGATATGGTGATTGTCGAATCTACGCCCGCTGATTTCGGGCGCGTCGCAGCGCAGACCGCGCGTCAGGTGATTCAACAGCGCATCCGTGAAGCTGAACGTTCGGCGCAGATGGAATATTTTGCGCGGCAAGTCGGTGAAATTGTCAGCGGCGTGATACAAGCCAGCAACGCGCAGGGCGCGACAATTGGTTTGGATATGAAAGCCGAAGGTGTGCTTCCGGCGAATCAAAAAATCCCGAATGAGCGTTTTAAAGTTCATGATCGGATTCGCACCGTGGTGATGGAAGTCAAAGACGGATCGCGCGGTCCGCAGATTATTCTGTCGCGCGCTCATCGCAACTTTCTGCGACGATTATTGGAGAACGAGGTCCCTGAAATTTATCATGGCGTGGTCGAGATCCGAGCCATTGCGCGCGAACCGGGGGCGCGCGCCAAAGTCGCCGTGATGGCAACACAGGCGGGTGTCGATCCGGTCGGCGCGTGCGTTGGAATCAAAGGCGTCCGTATTCAGGCCATTGTTAAAGAATTGCACGATGAAAAGATTGACATCATTCAATGGGACTCCGATCCGATTGTTTATATTTCCAAAGCGATCAGTCCGGCGCGGGTCAGCGGCGTATATTTGAACGAAGTGGATGGCAATCGCACAGCGACTGTCGTTGTGATGGAAGATCAACTCAGCCTTGCCATTGGGCGCGATGGTCAGAATGCGCGTTTGGCTGCGAAGTTAACCGGTTGGCGAATCGATATCAAGTCGGTCGTCGAAGCCGCCAGCGATATCCTCGCCAAGCTGCAGAACGATCCTCAACTTGCTGCCTCGCTTCCGGCCGCCGCTGAAGTGATGCCTCAGGTGGAAGAAATCCTCGCTAAGAAAGCGGAGAATCGTCCCGTCACGCCGGAAGAATATACGACGCTCGGTCAATTCGTCGAACGCGTGGAACGCCGCTCAACTCAGATCAAAGAAGAAGCGGTCCGCGTGGACGATGAGCGTCTCGCCGCGGCGAAAGCTGAAGTGGCACCTGCCGCGTTTAATATGCCGCTCGATCAACTCGGACTCAAGGAACATGTCTTTAACATTTTGACCGAGGCGAACTTCGAAACCGTTGGCGATTTGATGTTGTCCATGAAGCTCGATGCAAATAAAGTGCTCGGCCTGCCGGGCGTTGGACCGAAAGCCATGCAGAATATCGACGAACAATTGGCGGCAGTGAAATTCCCAGAGCCGGAGCCAACACCTGAACCGGTAATCGAAGTTCCGTCAGCACAGGTTGTTGAATCTGTTTCTGCTGAAGTGATGCCTGTTGAAACGGAACCGGCCGCAGTCAAGAAAGAAACGAAGAGAGCTGTTGCGGAAGAAGAGGAAGATGAAAACGCCAAGGATGGCGTCTCACTGGATGAACTATTCAAGATGAAACCAGAAATCTTCCAGGCTACTGGCGCGGCCGATGAAGACGACGATGATAAAAAGAAGGGTAAGAAGAAAAAGAAAAAAGGCGTCGAGTTGGTGCTCGATGAAGACTTGGGCGAAGTCGTGGGCCGCAAGATCCATAAACGCGGCGAAGACGAACTTGCCGATGAGTAACGTATTCTCCAATCTCTTGTCGCTTGATGTTGTAACTAGCAAGTGATTGGAAAGATAAAGTTGAAGGTGTCGAAGAAAACTGTTCAGCGTGTGAAGCATGTTCCCCAGCGTACTTGCGTGGGATGCCGCACCGTGATGGCGAAACGCCAACTCGTGCGCGTGGTCCGCACAGCGGATGGGGTGCTGGTTGACCCGACCGGAAAACTGGCGGGGCGCGGCGCGTATTTGCATGACCGTCGTTCTTGTTGGCAACCTGGGTTGGAAGGAAGTCTCGCTCACGCGTTGAAAACTGAGTTGACCGCGGCTGACCGCGAACTCTTGGAAGCTTTTATGAACACGCTCCCTGATACGGAGCCTGGCGAATAGTGTTTATGGACGAATAGCCACCGCTCATTGACCATCGCCAGTTCGAATCAGTTATAAGAACTTGCTGATCCGATGATTCGATTTTCGGAGGTGGCCTATGAGTAAAAAGATTGAATTGCCTTCTGGCATTGTGATTCGTGATCTAGCGCAGAAGATTGAAATAAGCCCAATTGAAGTAATCAAGAAACTGATGGCGAACGGCGTAATGGCAACCATCAATCAGTCCGTAGATTATGACACCGCGGCGATTGTAGTTGCTGAATATGGATTTGAAGCCTTCCCTGAAGCGCAAGAAGTAGTCGAAGAGAAAGAGACCGGTGAGATTCCGCTTTGGCGGCGTTTGATCGCGGATGAAGATACGACGAAGCTGGTCAATCGTCCGCCGGTAGTGACGATTCTCGGACACGTGGATCACGGAAAAACATCCTTGCTTGATGCAGTTCGTCAAACGGATGTAGCGGCTGGTGAAGCCGGTGGCATTACGCAACATATCGGCGCGTATCAAGTGGAGATGAAGGGACGGACGATTACATTTCTCGATACGCCAGGTCATGCCGCGTTTACAGCGATGCGCGCGCGCGGTGCCCAAGGCGCGGATATTGTGATCCTAGTGGTCGCAGCGGATGACGGTGTGATGCCGCAGACGCGCGAAGCGATTGCTCACGCCAAAGCGGCGCGCGTGCCAATCATTGTGGCGTTGAATAAAATTGATAAGCCCAATGCCAATCCCGAACGCGTCAAACAACAACTGGCAGAATTAGAACTTGTTCCGGATGATTGGGGCGGCAATACGATGGTGGTTCCGGTTTCTGCAAAACAAAAGCAGGGCATTGATGATTTGCTCGAAGGTATTTTGCTGGTAGCGGATAATGCAAATATCAAAGCCAATCCATCTGGTAAAGTCATCGGAACAGTGATCGAAGCGGAAGTGGATAAATCCAAAGGAACGATTGCCACGCTCCTCGTTCAGAATGGTACGCTGGAAGCGGGTGACATTGTTGTCGCTGGCAAATCCTATGGACGCTTGAAAGCCATCACGGATTACAAAGGCAAGCCGGTAAAAAAAGCCGCGCCTTCGACTCCGGTGGTTGCATTGGGATTGAACGATGTCCCTGCGGCCGGCGATGTGTTTCGGGTCGTTGATTCGGAACGGGAAGCGCGTGCCATTGTTGGCGAGCGGATCGAAGCGGAGAAATCTCAATCGCATACGAAGAAAAAAGTTTCATTAGAAGATTTATTCGCCAGCGTTCAATCCGGCGACACGAAGGAATTAAACCTGATCGTCAAAGCCGATGTGCAGGGTTCGCTTGAACCGCTGGTGGTTGAATTACAAAAACTTGGCCAAGGTGAAATCGGACTTAAGATTCTCCACGCCGAAGCAGGCAATGTTGGCGAGAATGATGTGATGCTCGCATCCGCATCGAAGGCGTTGATTGTCGGCTTCAATGTGCAAGCCGATGTTGCTGCCCGCCGTCTTGCCGAGAAGGAAGGCGTTTCCATCCGGCTGTATGAAATAATTTATCGCATGACCGAGGACATCGAAAAAGCCCTCAAAGGAATGTTGGAACCGGATCTGGTTGAAAAAGTTGTCGGACGCGCAACTGTACTGGCAGTTTTCCCCGCTTCCAAACTTGGACGAGTAGCGGGTTGCCGCGTCACGGAAGGTGAACTGCGACGTAATTCGAAAGTCCGTTTGTTCCGCGGCACCGATCTGGTCTTTGAAGGCGAGATGGCTTCGCTTCGCCATGAAAAAGAAGATGTGCGCGAAATGCGCACCGGCTTTGAATGCGGCGTTGGCTTTAAGAATTTCCATGACATTCAAACTGGCGATCAACTTGTATGTTATGTGATCGAGAAGCACGAATTATAGTGGACTAAATAAAATGCCGTCAGGACTTCGTCTTCAGCGCATTGCGGATTTAATCCGCCAAGAAATTTCGGAACTGCTCATTCGCGAGATCAACGATCCGCGCTTGAAACTTATTTCCATTACCGACGTAAAAGTGGATAAGGAACTTGCCTTTGCAGATGTTTATGTTTCTGCGGTGGAAGGCCATACGCGTTCTGCGGAAATATTGGCGGGTTTGGAATCAGCCAGTGGATTCCTGCGTCGAGCGTTGGCAAGCCGTATCGAATTGCGCGTCTTTCCACGCCTGCGCTTTCATTGGGACCCGACGCCTGAACATGCTGATCACATTGAAAGGGTTTTAGCGGATTTGCGTGAGAAAAGAAAACCCGAAAAAGAAAAGTAATATTCTTGCAACCAACAGCGACTAATAATAAATGATGAAAAATATAGAGGGCATGATCGAATGAATGAATCGATAGACATTGCAATCAAGGCTCGATTAGCCGATGCGAAAGAAATTCTTGTGGCATCTCATATTCGTCCTGATGGCGACGCGGTCGGCGCGTTGCTGGGATTAGGATTGGCTCTTCAACAATCGGGCAAGAAAGTTCAAATGATTCTCGCGGATGGTGTGCCATCCGCCTTCAAACAGTTGGAAGGCGCAGATCAAATCAAACCGTCAATCAATGGGAAATTTGATACATTTATTACCGTTGATTGCGCTGACTTTAAACGCACCGGCAAAATATTTGAATCGATCGGTCAACCAGATATCAACATTGATCATCACATTACCAATGAAAAGTTTGGCAAAATTAATTTGATCGAAGGCGAAGAAGTGGCAACGGCCGCCATCTTGACCAATCATTTACCAGCCTGGGGATTTCGGATTACAAAGTCAATTGCCGCGGCTTTATTGACCGGCATCATTACCGATACATTGGGTTTTCGCACATCCAATATTACGGCCGAGTCGATGCGACAAACCGCGACCTTAATGGAAACAGGCGTGGATATGCCGGAACTTTATATGCGCGGACTCGTGCGCCGCTCTTATGATTCGGCGCGCTATTGGGGTGCAGGGCTTTCAAAGCTTGAACGAAAAAATGGGATCGTTTGGGGCACGCTTACGCTCGCAGATCGCAAAGCCGCCGGATATTCCGGGAACGATGACGCGGATTTGATCAACATTATTTCCGCCATTGATGGATTCAAAATCGGCATGATTTTTGTGGAACAAGCCGATCATCGCATTAAAATTTCATGGCGCGCGCTGGAACCCGGCATCGATGTTTCACCGATTGCCAAATTCTTCGGCGGCGGCGGTCATGCCGCGGCGGCTGGTGCAGATGTTGAAGGAACTTTGAAGGAAGTTCAAACGAACGTCTTAGAAAAGACTCAGGAAGCATTAAGACTCTAGTATATAATTATGATAACGGTGTTGGATTTAGTCGTCTAATAAAAGACGTAGGAGGAGAGTATATGGAAAGTAAAATGGATAGCCAGGATGTGAAGAACGCCATATCTGGTGTTCTCGTTGTGGATAAACCGGTTGGCATGACGTCACATGATGTCGTGCAGGTTATTCGCACCGGCACAGGTTTGCGCCGCGCCGGACATACCGGTACATTGGATCCGCGCGCCTCGGGCGTGCTCGTGATTCTGGTCGGACCCGCCGTGCGTTTATCGGAATTTGTTTCGGCTTCGGATAAACGATATCAAGCGATCATCCGCCTCGGGTCCACGACCGATACGTTTGACGCCGAAGGAAAGATCACGCCCTCCGAGGGTCCGGTCAATGTGACCGAAGAACAATTCGAGTCGGTGCTGAAAACTTTTATCGGCGAGATCGAACAGACTCCGCCGCCATATTCCGCCGTCAAAGTGCAGGGACGCAAAGCCTATGAAATGGCGCGTGAAGGCGAGGAAGTGGAACTGGCGCCGCGCAAGATCACGGTTCATCATCTCGAAGTGCTTGAATGGGCGCCGCCTGAAGTGGTGATCGATGTGCATTGTTCGTCAGGCACATATGTGCGCTCGCTGGCAAACGATCTTGGCAAAACACTCGGATGCGGTGCGTATCTCGTGGGTCTGCGCCGCACTAAAAGCGGACGTTTCTCATTGCGTGATGCCACGCCGTTAAGAAAACTTCAAGATGCTTTTCATGCCGGGAATTGGTATCAATATTTAATTCCTGCGGCCGAAGCGCTTGCGGAATGGCCCGCGATCGAACTCAGCCCGGATGAAGTCGAAGCGGTTCGTCACGGTCATCGCGTCAAAGCTGCAGCGGATGCCAAGCCCGGATTGGTACGCGGCGTCAGCACGCAGGGCGAGTTGGTGGCGCTGATGGATTTGGTCACTGGCGAGACCGGCGAACCTGAGTGGCAGCCAAAGAAAGTATTTTTCTCGTAAAGAAAATTTAACTACAAAGTACAATAAGGGCACAAAGCGAAAACTTTTGTGTCCTTTTGTTTAATATGATACATATACATTCGTTAGATGAACTTCATCTGCATAATAGTTGGCTGACGATTGGCGTCTTCGACGGCGTCCATCGCGGCCATCAACAGATCATCCGCAAGCTGACGGCAGGTGCGCATTCAGAAAACGTGCCTGCTGTCGTATTAACATTTGATCCGCATCCCGCGGTTGTATTGGGAAGGGGCGAAGTCAAGAGTCTCACCACGCCCGATGAGCGCGCGGAATTGCTCGGTTCATTCGGAGTGGATATTGTAATTACTCATCCTTTTGATACCACGATTTCCAATTTATCGGCGCGCGAATTCATGATGCGCTTGAAAAAATATCTTGGCGTAAGTCATCTATTTATAGGCTATGACTTTGCCTTGGGCAAAGGGCGCGAAGGTGATGCGACTCGTCTCGCGGAACTGGGACGAGAAATGGATTACGCCACCGAAGTGATCGAAGCCGTCAGTGATGAAAGTGGCGTGATTTCATCGACGGAGATTCGCAAATTGGTTTCTGTGGGCGATGTATCGGACGCCGCGAAACTTCTTGGACGAAATTACAGTTTGCAGGGTTTGGTAATACACGGCGACGGGCGCGGACGAAAGATCGGAATCCCAACGGCGAATATAGATTATCCAAAAGATAAAGTCATTCCTGCAAATGGAATTTACGCGGCTTGGGCACCGGTGAATGATAAAAAATATATGTCGGCTGTAAACATCGGAATCAATCCAACGTTCACGCCCGATAAACAAACACCAAATCTTGAAGCCTATGTGTTAGACTTCGATCAAGATATTTATGGAAAAAATGTAACTATAGAATTTGTGTCACGCTTAAGAGATGAATTGAAATTTGATTCAGTGAAAGCATTGGTGGAACAAATTCAGAAAGATATTGCGAAAGTTCGGGAAGTGCTAAGGACAGCGTGAGCTGTCCTTTTTGTTATAATCCTGCCGACCCGTAGAGGAGAACTCATGTCCGACCGCCAAATTTATTTGCTTTCGCCCAAAGAGCACAGCCCCGAAACCATCGCAGTTGCATTTGCAAAAACGTCGCGGTCGCCCGAATCGTTTCGTGAGATCGCAGCCGGATTGACCGATGAAAAGTCAGCGCAGTTTCACGAGAAGTGGGTGGTCGGTTATGGTCACGCCTCCGTGGCGGAACACGCAGTTCTACATGTTGCGTTTGAAAATGTATCGCGCCTCGCGGTGGAAAGCATCGAATCGAATCGGCTGGCGTCCTATACAGAAAAATCCACACGCTATCAAAAATGGGGAACGGATAATTTCTTCGTTCCATCGGAGTTAGATGGAAATCCATTACGCGATGAATACATTGAAACCTGCCGCCTCTTATTCAAGACTTATAGCGACTCCCTGAACCCCGTGCGGACTCTCGTCCTTCAACGCGCCCAGCGCCGCGAAAACGAATCCGACGAAGCAATGGATCGCCGCCTGCGTTCAAAATATGTGGACGTGTGCCGCTTTCTTTTGCCTGCATCTTCATTAGCCAATGTCGGCATGACGGCTAATGCGCGCATTTTGGAGAACATGATTCGCAAAATGCTTTCGCATGAACTGGCTGAGGTGCGTGAGATTGGCGAGCAAGTCAAAGCCGTTGCAAAGAATGAAGTGCCAACACTCGTGAAATATGCGGATGCAGCTTCGTACTTGACGGAAACAACAAAAGAGATCGGTAAATTGGTAATCGGTAATCGAGAATTGGATAATCGAAAATCAGATTGGTGTTCATTGATTGATTATGACAAAGACGGCGAAACAAAAGTATTAGCCGCGGCTTTATATCGTTTTGGCGAAATGCCTTATGCTGAGGCGTTGACATATGTCAAATCCCTCGACGAATCACACCGCGTTCAATTAGCAGATACTTTGCTCAAGCGATTGGATGAACATGATATTCCGTTGCGCGAATTGGAGTATGCGAGTTATACATTTGATCTGGTGATGGATCAAGGTGCATATGCCGAGTTCAAACGTCATCGCATGATGACGCAGACGCCGCAAATGTTGACGACGCGGCTCAGGTACGCGACTCCGCGTTTGATAACGGAAGCTGGTTTCAGGTCAGAGTATGAAGCGGCAATGGAATCTGCGGCGAAGATGTTTGAAAAGTTATATCAATTCAATCCGCAAGTCGCGCAATACATAGTTCCTAATGGATACAATCGCCGCGTGCTGGCGCAATTCAATTTGCGCGAAGCATATCACTTCTGCCAGTTGCGCGCCGCACCGAACGCACACTTTTCAATCCGACGAATCGCTTATCGAATCAACGAAGAACTTCGCCGCGTTCATCCGGCGTTGACGCGCTTTATGCACTTGCCGGATGAAACCTGGCAAAGCGTGGAAGAAAAATATTTTACGAAATAGAGCGATAGATGGTCGAGTAGGCGGCGAGGTCTCGATACAACCTTTGGTTCACTCGACCGCCGCCATATCGAGACCTAATCCTCGTCTTCTTTCTTTTCGATCCCGAAGATTTTATCTATTTTTTCCAATATCTCAGACGTGATCTTTGACTCAACTTCAATCGCCTTCATGTTCTCTTTGACTTGACTCACGCGGCTGGCGCCCGTAATCACTGTGCTGACGAATGGATTTTTTAAACACCACGCAAGGGATAATTGCGGAAGCGTGCAATCCAATTCTTTTGCAATCGGTTCGAGCCCGCGGACTTTCGCAAGTTTCTCTTGATCAGTCATATTTTTATTTAACCAATCATAACCTTTGAGCGCGGCGCGGCTGTCTTTGGGAATGCCGTTGCTATATTTGCCGGTCAACAATCCGGAGGCAAGCGGACTCCAAGTCGTTGAGCCGTAACCATATTCTTTATATAAGCGCACATAATCGTTATCAAAGCGGCGGCGTTGGAACAAATTATATTCGGGTTGCTCCATTGTCGGCTTATGCAAATGATGACGTTCGGCGATTTCAATCGCCGCGACGATTTCCGATGCCGCCCATTCGGATGTGCCCCAATACATGGCTTTGCCTTGTTCGATGATGTTATGCATTGCCCAGACCGTCTCTTCGATGGGCGTGGTCGAATCAGGGCGATGACAAAAGATCAAGTCCACGTAATCCAATTGAAGTCGCTGAAGCGAACCGTTGATGCCTTCGATCAATCGTTTGCGATTTAGCGTGCTTCTTTCATTGACGCCATCATTTATTCCCCAATAGAATTTGGTCGAGACGAGATAACTGCTGCGCCGCCAGCCGAGTTTTTTCAGCGCTGCGCCCATCACTTCTTCCGACTTGCCACCCGCGTACACTTCGGCGTTATCGAAAAAATTGACGCCCGCATCATACGCGGCTGCCATACATTCCACTGCAGCTTTGACATTGACTTGATTGTGAAATGTAACCCACGAGCCGAACGATAATTCACTGACGCGAATGCCCGCGCGTCCAAGATGACGATATTCCATGTTGCCTCCAAAATTTTTCGGGTAATTGTATTTCGCTTCTATTATAATCATCTCATGCGAAAGATTTTGATTCTGTATATTTTGTTTGCAACCGCTTGCAGTTCAAATTCATCCAGCGCGACATCTGAACCGAAAGATATCAATCCATATTTAACGATGACCTCGACTGTCACCGCTTCACAACCTGACGGGTTGGTGATTTCCGTTAAGACGCCTTTGCCTTCGCCGACTCCTTTCGCTTACACGATCAAGTCCGGTGACACGCTGGGACAACTTGCGCAGAAATTTAATATAACGGTCGATGAGTTGATGGCGGCGAATCCAACTGTAAATCCAAATGCGATGTCCATTGGGCAAACCTTAAAGATTCCAAGCCAACAAAATTCGTCAAGCGGATCAACTCCGACGCCGGTGCCGTTTCCAGTAAAACAAATTGCCTGTTATCCAACAATAGATAAAGGCATGTGGTGTTTTGTTTTGATTGATAACAATTCACCGAATCCCATTGAAGATGTGACCGCACAAATCACATTGATGGACTCCAATGGAAAATCCATCGCCAGCCAAACAGCGACTCTTCCGCTGGATATTTTGTCGCCGAATTCATCCATGCCATTGACAACTTATTTCGCACCTGATGTTCCGTTGGATGCGAAGCCGCAAGTCCAAATTTTGACGGCGATTCAAATCCAGCCGAATGATCCGCGTTATCTTTCGGCGACGCTGCAGAAAACGTCAATGCAAGTAGACGCGTCAGGATTAACCGCGCAAGTTAGTGGACAAGTTTTTTTAGCGGCATCATCACCCAGCGCCGCAAAAACAATTTGGGTTGTGGCGACCGCTTACGATGACTCGGGAAGCGTGGTCGGAGTCCGACGTTGGGAATCAACAACTGGCTTATCTGCGGGAAATAATTTACCGTTTTCGTTTATGGTTTCAAGTATCGCCGGGACAATTTCGCGCGTTGAGTTTGCCGTGGAGGCAAGACAATAATAATCCCTCTCCAAATTCTCGCGAAGCACTCCGAAAGAGCAAGAATTTGGGGAGGGTTGGGGAGGGGCTAAATCAAGAATCTTTCTTTTTCTCTTCCTCATCCTTCTTGCGATTTTGGAATGAAAGTACAAAGCCTAGAACCACCAGCCCAATTACCAGACCCAAGGCAAGGCAAGTGAAGCCGAGCATCAACGTTAACGAAAGCGGCGGATATTGCATCA
>JBAUMB010000273.1:0-2314 GCA_049578465.1 Anaerolineales bacterium | reverse complement strand
GATCTTCAAAAACCACCACCCCTTCGCCTTCAAGGATGAAAAAGAATTGATGCGAGACTTGATGGTAGTGCATCACCTCCGCACAATTAGATGGCACACGTTCCTGAATGACACTGACATCATCGCGTTTAAGCAAATGCCAGCCATCGCAGGCATCGCCCCACAAGTAATGTTCAGCGTTGAGAGTTGAAATGGGTAAGTTCATGAAATTTCAAACCGGGCTTTTACTTTTTTCCATCATTCGGCAAAACGAGCACAAGCCGGGCGCAGAAGTTGGCTGTCCGCAATTGGTACAAGGATGCAGGTGGAGAGTCGAGTCGTTCCGTTCCGCAAATAATCCGCTTTGACGCGCTTCGAGGAAACGCAGATAAAACGTCAGCTTCGCGCCGGGGCGATCATTCTCCAATTGGTTAAGCACTTCTTTATAGTATATCGAGGTCGAGCCTTCGGCAAACGGACATTCTTCATAAATATATTCGATGCCGCGCAACAGCGCGTAAGCGGTCATTTCGCGTTCATAGAAGCGGCAGAGCGGCTTGACCTTGCGCGCCAAACCATCGGCGGAGGGAAGAACGGGACCTTGTCGTAAAAGATAATCACCAGACCACGATAACGTATTTCCAAAAAGAACTGCGGCTTCATCGTCAAGATTATGACCCGTTGCCAAAACATCATAACCAAGATCGCGCGCAATGCGATTCATTACGTGACGTTTGGTAAGTCCACAAACCGCACACGGCTTGCCATATCCACGATGCGAGATTTCCGAAAGAACCGGAATGGGCTGACCATATTCTTTTTCGATGTCAACAACATGAAGTTTGAGATTGTGTTCGTTCGCGAATTTATCAGCGAGACGATGTGACTCGCCTGAATAATTTATTCCCGCATCAATGCCAAGACCAATGTAAAGTCCATCCGCTTGATAGCCGAGGCGAATCAAAATATCCCACAGCGACAATGAATCTTTTCCGCCCGAAACCGCGACCAAAATCTTATGGTCGTGGTTGAACATTTCATATTTCTTGATGAAGCGCTCGGTCTGCTCAGGAACCCATTCGAGATAATGTTCCTTGCACAACGCCAATTTGTGCTGGCGCATATTGACCGAAGCTTTCTCACCGCATTTCCTGCATTTCATACGATACCTATATTTCTAACCACCAGAAATCACTGCAATCAGCTTGACCACGTCACCATCTTTCAAAATCTCATCTTCGAGAATCATCTCGCCTTCGCGCGTGGCGATGACCGATTCCGGTAAAACGTTGACCTTTTGCAATGACGATAATAACGTCATGCCGGGTTTGACTTCAAATTCCTTATCGCGCAAAATTAATTTAACCATTTTTCTTCCGTAAGATTTTTCATTCTACCATAGCCGTCTTGACACCGCGCCTTCTTCCCTGTACCATGTATTCATGCGCATCGCAATGATGGCGGATGTTTATAAGCCGCACGTAAGCGGTATCACCAATTACATTCATTTGAACAAACGCTATCTTGAAAAAGCGGGACATGAAGTTTTTGTGTTCACATTCGGCGATCAGGATTATCACGACGAAGAGCAGCGCGTCATCCGCTCACCCGGTCTGCCGCTGGTAGATACAGGTTATTATCTTTCGTTTCGCCATACCGTTGCGGCGAAAAAATTGTTGCAGATGATGGATATTGTTCATGTCCATCATCCGTTCCTCAGCGGACGCCTTGCTCTGCGCTACTGCGAACCTCTACACATTCCCATTATCTTTACTAATCACACACGGTATGATTTATACGCGCAAGCCTACTTTCCCATCGTGCCCGAAGAAATCAGCGATGGATTGCTCCAAGCCTACATGCCGCCATTTTGTGAAGCAATGAGTTTGGTGATTTCACCGTCAGCGGGCATGGAAAAAATTTTACGCGGCATGGGCGTGACGAGTCCAATTTCGATCATTCCGAACGGCGTGGAACTCCAAAGTTTTTATCAAGCCGAACCGTTGGCGCGCACCGATTTCGGATTCAAAGACAGCGATGTTCTGATCGTTTATGCCGGACGCATTGCAATCGAAAAAAATCTTGTCTTCCTGCTTCAATCCTTTGCGGGCGTAGCGAAGGCATTCGATCATGTTTACCTGATGATTCTCGGCGGCGGGCAAAAACAAATCGAGGAAGAGACGAAGCAGCTTGTCGCAGAACTCAATCTCAGTCAGCGCGTCCGCTTCACGGGTTTTATTCCATACGAAAAGCTTCCAGCCTATCTCGCCATGTGCGACGCGTTCGTAACCGCCTCGGTCACGGAAGGCCATCCGCTTTCGGTCATCGAAGGTAT
>JBAUMB010000272.1:0-6931 GCA_049578465.1 Anaerolineales bacterium | reverse complement strand
CGCCCATTCAACATATTGAACGCCTTGATTTCTATGATAGGGCGAAGCAAGCCTTTGCTGTCCTCATGACCGGAGAGACGGTTAAGTATGGCAATATTATTTTAAAAAAAGGCGTGACCCCAATCATCCAGAGATAAGAATTATTTTGATCAAAGGAGAATTATCATGAACAACCTGCTCGAAAAAATTGATCCGCGTGTGGTACCACAGAGGAAACTTTATACTGGTGCTATGATGCCGGCTATGGGATTGGGGACGTTTGGTTCCGATCGCTTTAACGCCGACGATATCGCGGCGGCAGTTTTAGTCGCCGCTGATATCGGGTATCGTCACTTTGACTGTGCCTCTGTCTATGGAAACGAAAAAGAAATTGGCAACTCATTTCAAAAGATATTCAGAAGCGGTATAACACGCAAAGAGGTTTGGATTACATCAAAGCTTTGGAATGATAAACATGCGGAAGAAGATGTGATCCCCGCTTGCAAGCAAACCCTCAAGGATCTGCAACTGGAATACCTTGATCTTTATCTAATCCATTGGCCCTTTCCGAATTATCATGCTCCCGGCGTAGGCGTGGATTCCCGTGACCCGCACGCGGTGCCCTATGTTCACGAGAATTATATGAAAACCTGGCGGCAGATGGAAAAGCTGGTGGAGATGGGTCTGGTTCGGCACATTGGCACTTCAAACATGACGGTTCCTAAATTGAAATTGCTGTTACGGGATGCAAAGATCAAACCTGCTGCCAATGAGATGGAACTTCATCCTCATTTCCAACAGCCCGAATTCTTTAAGTTTTGCATTGACAATATGATTATGCCGATTGGCTTCACTCCCATCGGCTCTCCAACCCGACCGGATCGTGATAAGACCCCAGAAGATACTGTTGATATTGAAGATCCTGTGATTGTAAAGATTGCCAAAAGACTGAATGTTCACCCGGCGGTCATATGTGTTAAGTGGGCAGTTCAGCGTGGACAAGTGCCAATCCCATTTTCCATTCGTCCCAACGAGTATTGGAGCAACCTGAAGTCCGCGACAACCGATCCTTTAACAAATGAAGAGATGCAGGAAATTGCCGCCGTCGATAAAAATTGCCGTCTAATCAAAGGACAAGTCTTCTTGTGGGAAGGCGCCAAGGACTGGCAAGATTTGTGGGATCTGGATGAAAAAATTGCAACAAAATAATTGAGGGTATCTCGGGATAATATGGCTTCTCAGTTTATCATCACAATAGATGTAGGCACCTCCAGCACAAAGACCTCGTTATGGACAGATGCTGGTCAACATGTCGCGCATGCTTCTGCGGCTTACGATCTGCATCATCCAGAACCGTTATGGGCAGAAATTGATGGTGATACTTGGTGGAGAGCTGTTTGCTATACGCTTCAAAACGTTCTCGCGACGAGTGGGGTTGCTCCCCTTTCTGTGGCTGGCATCGGTGTTGACGGGGTAGGCTGGACTTTAATTCCGGTTGATCATGCTGGGAATCCACTTCATCCCGCTATGATCTGGTTGGACCGTCGAGCTGAACGCGAAACGATTTGGCTCAAATCATTGCCAGAATCTGATAGTTTAGTAAACCTAAACGCGAATTCTATAGACGCCGCTTATATTACCCCCAAGTTACTGTGGTTAAAGAAAAATCATCCCGATATTTTTGACTCAGCATATAAATTTCTTGAGGCTACCGGTTTCATTGTTTCCCAATTTACCGGCGAATATTTTTGCGATTATACCCAAGCCTATGGCTACCATTTTTTTGATATCAGAAACGAAAATTGGGATCAGCAGGTTGCCGAGAAGCTTGGTATCCCAATCGAGAAAATGCCGCGGTTGTGTCGTAGTGCAGAGGTCGTAGGTGCCGTAACCGAGAAAGCCGCTGAGCAAACTGGCCTCAAGGCTGGCACGCCTGTGATCGCAGGCTGTTTGGATGCTGCTGTCGGTGCATTAGGTTCTGGAGTGATTAAACCGGGACAAACTAACGAACAAGGGGGGCAGGCGGGCGGCGTGGGAATTAGCCTAGATCACGTTTTGGTGGAACCCCGTTTGATTTTTTCACACCACGTGATTCCTGGACAATATCTTCTTCAAGCCGGAACCGTGGGCGGCGGCTCACTCAGTTGGTTCCGGGACCAGCTTGGGCATCCGGAAGTGAACGTAAGTCATTTAATCGGTCAGAATCCCTTCGAGCTTTTTAGCAAGCAGGTGGAGATGTCAAAACCCGGGGCGAATGGTTTGATCTTCCTGCCTTATATGGCTGGCGAACGGACTCCTTTGTGGAGCAGTATCCCGCGAGGTGTATTCTTCGGTTTGACATACAGCACAACCCGCGCCGACATGCTTCGCGCGATTATGGAAGGATGCGCTTTTGCAGTTTACGATAATCTGCAGATTGCTGAGGAGCACGGAGTTGTAGTGAATGAATTCTTAGGTTCCGGAGGCGGAGTTCAAAGCGCAATTTGGTGTCAGATCAAGGCAGATATTTATGGAAAGCCATTTATCATTGCCAAGCGCGCGGATGGTGGCAAGGGTGGACATGATTTGGGACTATTTGCTTTGACTGCTTCTGGAATTGGATTGCATAAGGATATTGGCGCTTGTATTTCTGATTTACTCCCGGCTCGCCAGGTTTTTGAACCATCTACAAAGAATCATACCTTATATCAGGAGTTGTTCGGGATTTATAGAAGCCTATCTAAAAAATTAATGGATGATTTTGCAAGCCTAGATACGTTCACGCGAAATTATCACAAATAACGTAATGGAGAATTGAAAATGAAAGCCGCTGTTCTTGAAAACAAGAAAGTCATCACATATAAAGATGTTCCGACTCCGGAGCCGGGTTCGGGGCATGTGCGCTTAAAGATCAAAGCTATTTCGATCTGTGGTTCGGACATCAAGCGCTACGTGGACGGGCATCGAATGTATCCACTCATCCTCGGACATGAAAATTCCGGAATCATTGATCGAGTCGGTGATGGGGTCAGCGAGAGCTATCTTGGTAAACATGCCGCCATTATTCCTCTGGTGCCTTGTTTTGAATGCGAAGAATGTAAACGTGGATATTACTCAGCCTGCCATAATTATTCATTCATTGGTTCGCGTCAATCGGGCGGCTTTGCCGAGTTTGTTGACCTGCCCGAGAAAAATGTCTTCATCTTGCCGGATGCCTTATCTTTTGAACATGCCGCGCTGATCGAACCCTCGACCGTTGCAAGGCATATGCTGGCATTGGGAGATTTCAAACGCGGACAAACAGCAATCGTATTAGGTGCGGGCTCCATCGGTTTAATGATCGTACAGTGGCTCCGCATCTTGGGCGCGGACCGGATCATGGTTACAGATATTTTGGAAGATAATCTGCGGATAGCGTCCAAGGTTGGTGCGCATGTTGCGCTCAACCCATCAAAAGTTGACATTGCAAAAGAAGTGCGAAAACTTTTCGGTGATGGCGCTGATCTTACGCTGGAAGCAACCGGTGTTCCGCAAGTGTTAGAACAATCTATTGCATTAACGCGCCCGCATGGGAAAATCGTTCTGGCCGGGAATCAACCTTTGGATAAAAGCTTGCCACTAACCTTTATCGAAAATCTGATGCGCCGCGAAATCAACCTCATCGGTTGCTTTATGTCTTACTCATCGCCTTTTCCGGGACACGAGTGGACAGAAACGCTGGGAGCACTGTTGAACGGAGGATTGGATATGGATACATTGATCTCGCATCGCTTTCCACTTTCAAAAGCTCCGGATGTGTTTGAAAAAATCGGCGCGCATCAGTTGGAACATCAGAAAATCATCTTGAACCCTGAGGAAGTTGCATGACTCTACAAAATGTATTGCCCTGGATACTTCGCGCTCAACGGGAAGGTTGGGCTGTTGGCGCGTTCAACGCAAACACATTGGAACAGGCGCAATCCATCGTTTTGGCTGCCCAAGCCGAAGCCGCGCCTGCGATTATGCAGGTCAGTCATCGGGCTTTGACGTATATCGGAAGCGGCAATGAAACTCAGGGCCTCAAATATATTTCTGCCATCGGGAAGATCGCAGCTGAAAGCGTGTCTGTGCCGGTTGCTCTGCATTTAGATCATGGCACTGAAAGTGAAGTGCTTCAAGCCATCGCTTTAGGGTTTACATCCGTAATGTTTGACGGCGATGGATTATCCTTTGAAGAGAACATCTCTATCACCCAGCGCCTTTGCGGAGCCGCGCATTCAATTGGAATTTGCATGGAAGCTGAAGTAGGTGAAGTGCCTAAACCTGATGGGAAGGCATATGATGAATCGTCAATTGCTTTGACGCAGCCTGATGATGCAACCCAATTTGCAAGCGCAACAGGAATTGATACGCTGGCTGTAGCATTAGGTTCAGTGCATGGTCTTAAGACAAAACAAATATCGTTGGATCTAACTCGTCTCGAAGCGATCAGGAATCGCGTGTCGGTTCCGCTGGTCCTTCACGGATCTTCAGGTGTTTCGGATAATGATATTAAGCAAGGAATATCAATAGGCTTGTGCAAAGTCAACGTTGCAACGCAGCTATCCCAAGCTTTTACCGGCGCGATCCGCGGCGTTCTAAACAACGATAGTGAATTGGTTGATCCGCGCAAATATCTGATCGCTGGGCGGAATGCCCAGATTGAAATCGTCCGTGAACGAATCCGTTTCTTCAGAGCATCAGGGAAAGCGCGATGAACTAGCCATGATCCTTTGCCTGAATCTAAATGCCGCCATTGACAAGACTATCGTGGTCTCGTCGTTTGAAATCAATAACATCCACCGGCCCGAATCCGTTGTTGCATTAGCAGGTGGAAAAGGTTGCAACGTAGCCAGGGCGCTCAAAACGTTAGGGGAAAAACCAGTTGTATCTGGATGGGTTGGAGGATTCGCTGGTCAGTATATTGAAAAAGAATTGCATCGAGAGGAAATCCACACTGACTTCATCCATACCGATTTTGAATCGAGAACCTGCACATCTATTTTGGATCGCGAAAACCAAACCATTACAGAAATCTATGAGCTGGGAGAGTCTATTCCATTGGAAAAAATAGGCGAACTGCGAAATCATGTTGCAACAATCCTTGGAGAATATAAAGCGATAACGCTCTCCGGGAGCCTACCTCCAGGTGTGCCCTCCAATTTTTATGCTGAATTGATTGAAATTGCTAAGAAAGAAAACGTCCTAACCTTTCTTGATACGAGCGGCGATGCGCTTTGTAAAGGCATAGAAGCTGAACCATTCTTTGTCAAACCAAACGAAACTGAGGCTAAATCTATTTTAGGATTCAAATTAAATGATACTTTAGATTTTGGTCAAGCAGCGGCCGAGATCTCAAAAAGATATTCGACAAATGTCTTGCTCTCCATGGGAGCCAAAGGCGCGATTGCCGCCAAAGCTGGGGAAACGCTTATGGTTAAAGCTCCGAGCGTGGATGCAAAGAGTGCTGTGGGCTCTGGAGATTGTATGCTTGCAGGATTTGTACACGGATTTTTGCAAGGGCTTTCTTTTGAAGAATCGATTAGCTGTGGCGTGGCCGCTGGAACGGCCAACACATTAATGATTGGAGCCGGTCAATTCGATATTGACGATTATGAAAGTTTACGTGGTCATGTTCATGTTTCTAGCAGAACTAGGTAATCGCTGATATCAGGCTGCGTTGAGTAAATCCTTATATGAAAATTAACTCATCAATACTTGTGTCTTCCAAGATGATCCGAACTACCAAGAAATTTTTACGAATGACAATCGGAGTGAATCATGAATAAGAAAGCATTTGTGAGTGGTAGTTTCGATATGCTTCATAGTGGGCATATCGAATTTTTCCGTGAAGCCGCGCAATATGGCGACTTATATGTAGCGTTGGGCTCGGATGGCACTATTTTTGAACTAAAAGGAAGATCAACGGTCAACCCTGAGCAGGAAAGATTGTTCATGGTCCAGTCGGTATCTTTTGTGAAGGATGCTTTTATTTCCCGCGGTTCGGGTATTCTGGATTTTGAGACAGAACTGCGCGAGATTATGCCGGATTATTTTATTGTGAACGCTGACGGTCATACTGCTGAAAAACGTGATTTGTGCCGCTCATTGGGAATCCAGTACGTTATTTTGGAACGAAAGCCACATCCCGGTTTTGAAGCGCGCTCCACTACCCAATTGCGTCAGCAAAATTATTTGCCTTATCGAATCGACTTAGCTGGTGGTTGGCATGACCAACCTTTTGTCTCAAAACACTATCCCGGTTCAGTCATCACAATTTCGCTGGAGCCTACACTGGAATTTAATGAACGAAGCGGAATGGCATCTAGTACGAGGCACCACGCGCAGGAACTCTGGGGACCCAAAATCCCGCAGGGAGATTACGAAAAAATCGCTAAAGTGCTTTTTTATTACGATAATCCCCCTGGAACAAAAGTTATTTCAGGTTCACAGGACTCGATTGGTTTAGTGTTTCCCGGATTGGCAAAAGCATATTATGAGGGTGGATATTGGCCGTTGCACATCGAACATCGACAGGATGAACGATTGTTGCATTTTGTTGAAAGCTCACTCTACTTGGTTTCGCTCGGACCGCGTTTTGTAGATTATGACGTTTTGGCAAATGCCACTTTCGATCGGGCGCGTGCTAAGGCGCTGGCTGATGCTACGGAAGATCATTGGCAAGCTATTCTTGACCGGGATATTGTTGCCTTTGGAAAAACCATGCGTGAAGGTTTCGAAGCTCAGGTGGCTATGTTTCCCAACATGGTGAACGATCAAGTCGCCTCGTTAATTGATGAATATCGCGATTGTGCTCTTGGTTGGAAACTTTCCGGTGCAGGCGGTGGTGGATATTTGATTCTAGTATCCGAAAAGGACATCCCTGACGCAGTCCGCATACAGGCGCATCGGGGAGACGATTAATAAGCTGATGCCATACACTTTACGAAACGTG
>JBAUMB010000271.1:0-1788 GCA_049578465.1 Anaerolineales bacterium | reverse complement strand
GAAGCGCTTGAATAGCCGCCTGCATATTCGGGTTGAGATGATCGGCGCGTTTGAAATCTACAATGGCATCGGTCATGTCGCCGGTTGCTTGTTCTGCCATGCCGCGCCAATAGATGCTTTCTTCAAGGGTCGGGCCGGTTATTAGCTCAGTGCTCAAAGTCGTATTGGCGAGATTGATCACATCTTGATATCGGTCAGTATAATAATAAGCCCAATAGGGACCGGTCTGATACCACATCATCCGATACGGGCGTTGACTCTCCGGAATGGGAAGCGAAGGATAAAGCGCGAAGGCTTGATCGTAAGCGGTCGCCGCATCGTTATATTGCAACAATTGTACATCGCTGGTGCCTTTATTGAACCATGCAAGATATAAGTCGAGGCCGCTCAGTGTTTTGATTTCCTGATTCGCAATATCCAGCGCATGTTGATTCGACCATTGAGTATCCGACCAAGGTCCGAGAAGATCGAAGACATCTCGTTCACGATCTGCCGGATAGACAATGATAAAAATGTAATCGAAGGCGCGCCACGCAGTTTGAAAATCAGAATAAGTGATCGGTCGATTCTTTCCATCGACTCCTGCGGGCGGATAAGTATCCTGATAAAAGAAGACGCTTTGTGAATCATCATAACCGGTGACAAACGCATAATGTCCTAACCACGAGGTCTGACCCGGACCATCTGTGATGGATCGCTCGTAGACTTGCTTTTCAACCAACACCGGAAAACCGGATGCGATCAATGACTTTAATAAATTGATGTCGCCGCCATAACGATAGAGGGAATGATAAGCCGTATCGTTCTGAACAAAATCAACCAACTCATATGGCATGACATTTTTATCCGTCTCGCCGCGTTGAATGAAAGTGAGTTTGGGATCGTTGATGCCGGGCTTGACCACTTTGATAATGTCATCACGGCTGCCTGTCCAACTCCAGAATTTCAGCGCCATATATAAATTGGTGGGACCGCACAAGTTCCAGCCGCCGTCTTGATTCATATAAACCACGCCGGGCAAATTCACCGATGATGGCAAAGGCGTTGGAGTGATCGTCGGCGCCGCGGTCGGACTGCCGCTGATTGGAACTGCCGTTGACGTTGGAGTTTGCGAAGCGACATACGCTTGCATCGTGGCGTTGACGATGGCGCTAATCGCGTCTTGTTGAGATTGCTGCGGTTGGAACACAGCTTGATCTGGCGGATTGATATAAGATTGGATTTGCGCGCTCAAGTCATCCACATGCGGCGCAGCGCGGTCGTGAATGGGTGGAATGAAATATATGCCGATTGCGATGACGATCAACAGTGGGATGACTAAAACACCGACAAGACGCTTGCGCATGAAAATTATTCTAACATGAATGGTAGCTGCGGCAGCATTCACACTCTATCTATTTATGAATATTCCCTGAATTAATATCACTGATTAAGTATATAATACAAAATAATTCAAAGGAATAAAAAAAATGGGTTATGTTATTTCTTTTCCATTCGGTCAGAAGCACAAAGTCCCAAGATTAGTAACAACTACCAACAAGATCACTGAGCAAATTTGGCAAGAACTTGTCATGTTGCGTTATCTAAAAGCCCACCAGAGTCTTGCAAGTCCAAAACTGACAGCTCCTTGGATAGACCAGGCAATGACATATTATTTAGACGCATCGCATTCGAATTGGCGTTCGGCAGGGTTGTTATATTATTACAGTTTCCTAAATCTTGCCAAGGCGTTGTTGGCAGGAAAAAAGCGATTTAGCTATCGAAGCTTAACTACAATAAGTACACTTC
>JBAUMB010000270.1:0-25241 GCA_049578465.1 Anaerolineales bacterium | reverse complement strand
CGCCGATATCTTGCGCGGGATAATCAATGCCTTTGACTTCCATCTGATACGCAATCGCATTCACCAACGAGGTCGTGCCAGTCATAATAATGGTCGTTAATTTTGATGCGTCATAGTTTGAAGTCGGAAGGCTAAGCGCGGATTGTTGATTGTCTTGTAATGCAAACGTGATTTGCAATGGATACTTCGTCGCATCGAAATCTTTGTGGATTGGCGATTGGCCATCCACAGTTAATACTTTCCATTTTGGATCGAGCGATTCAAATGGAACGATTCCCCACGCTGGAAGATTCTTCCACATATCATCCACCAATTGATCGGCAGGTGCGGTCGTGACCGCGCCGTCAGCAGGCGCGCCCCAAAGAGCCGTGAACGCCGCCAGAGTCGAATCCGCCATCCACAACGGACGACCCGCGAACAGTCCCGATGATGATCCGTGCCACGCGGCTTTTAAATCATCCGAAGTCACGCCATCGGTCACAGTTGGAAATGGTGCGACGAGTGCATAAATCCAAGTTGAGTGTTGTCCGGTGACGGTGACGGCGGATGGAGCAACGTTAAATATAGATGAAGCAACGTTAAACTTAATTGAAGCAGATGCCGGATCATTGACAATGGGAATGCCCCAACTTTTTGCTGTTGTAAGAAGTTCATCCGGCACAGCGGGACTAATCCAAAGCACATTAGCAGATGGCGTTGGAGTTAAGGTTGAAGTTGCAGTTGATTCTGGAATCGATAATGATGCGGTTGGAGTCGCGACGGTATGAGATGCACAAGCAGTCAACAATAAAATGAAAATCAGAATAAGTTTTTTCACAAAGATGATTATAGTCGGAGAAGCTCGTTGAAAGATAAAAACTTATTCTGGCTTAAGTTCGATGTGATTCAATGTAAATGAAGCCAACGCGCCTTCGTCAATCGTCACGCCGAGACCCACGCCGCGCGGCACATCAATCGTGCTGTCTTTATTAAGCGAAAAACGCTCGTGGGTAATATCGCGTTTGTAATAACGATCCGATGCGGAAATATCGCCGGGCAATGTAAAACCGGGTAACGAAGCCAATGCCAAATTCGATGCGCGTCCAATGCCGGTTTCCAACATGCCGCCGCACCACACGGGAATATTTTGTGTGCGGCACAAATCATGCACGCCAACTGCTTGACTCAATCCGCCGACGCGCGCGGCTTTGATATTGATGATGCGGCACGCTTTCATCTCGAGCGCGTAACGCGCATGGCGCGGCGACAAAATGCTTTCATCGAGGCAAATCGGCGTGCGGAATTGTTCCTGCAATTTATGATGATCCCAAATATCATCTTCAAACAACGGCTGTTCGATCAACAATAGATTCAAATCATCGAACGGCTTGAGAGATTGTGCCGACTCCAATGAATACGCTGAGTTCGCATCTACTTGCAAACGGATGCTTGGGAATTTTTTCCGCACCGCAGATGCATCGCCGATATCGCGCCCGGGCTTGATTTTGATCTTGATGCGTGCATAACCGCTTTCAATATAATTTGTAACGGTTCTTACTAGGACTTCGGGCGACTCCTGCAAACCCACCGAAACGCCCACTTCAACTTTATCCCGCACACCGCCCAGCATTTCGCGCAGAGATTTTTTATCGCGCTTGCCGAGCAAATCCCACAGCGCCATTTCGACGCCTGCTTTGGCAAGATGATGCCCGCGAATCCCCGAAACGCGATTCTGAAAATCTGCCGCGTCTTTGACATCTCGTCCGAGGATCAACGGTGCAATAAAATCTTTAAGAATATGCCAAGCTGTGCCAGTGGTCTCATAGTTATAACCCGGAGATTGATCCGCAACGCATTCGCCATAGCCGGTTAATCCATCGGATTGAATCATGATGAAGATACATTCGCGATCCAGCTCGCGCCCAAACGAAGTCTCGAACGGCGCGACCAGCGGCATATTAAGATGATGAAGGGTGATGGAATCGATTTTCATTTTCTTTATTTGGTTTTTCAAAAATTCTTGCAAGAGAGCGATTGCTTAACTTGATCGATTATTTTCATGTCAGGTGATGATACCTGATTTAAGCGCGACCAATTCGCGCACAACATCGGTTCAAGGTCAGAAGTAAGTTTTTGAGCCGCAAGGGTCAAATCATAGGCTTTCTGCCAATTGCCTGTCCGGGCAGATGCCTCGATAAATGGAATGTATTCAGCACCATCTTGAGGAGCCAAATCTTTTTGAATTGCTTGCTTATAAAGAACCATAATCGTGTTCCAATCTTCTTGCTGACGCGCCAGATCAGCCTTCTCGAAGAAGTAACACCAATCATGATTCGGTTCAGGCCCAAAAATATTCGGATCGGGCGCCGCAAACGCAGAGTCGGGAAGGATGCGGGAAAGATTCGATACGGCAATTAATGCGCTCTGCCCACTGCTGTAAATCGGATCGCCCGCATATACTGTATCCAGCACTCGCAGGCATGAGAGGCTGTTCTGATGCATCACAGCAATACTATCGGAGGTATTGCCCTCAAATTGCAAATTGCGGACAAAATGGCTAATTGAGATACCCGGTTTGATGTTAGAGTCCATAAATGGCTCATTCGTGAAAAACCAGTATGGGAGTGAACCGTCGGTCGTGACATAATGATATAAAACATTCAGCGCAAAGCCGGCATCGTCACCGGTAACAGTAAGGGATGGCTGTTCAAATGAAAGAAGAGCCGTGCCGGATCGAAGTGCAGGCGCGCGCCAGTAAAGTTGCCAATAATAACTGCGCTGAACACCCCAATCGAGACGGTATTGGTTTACGACCAAGACCTGTGTTGCGATGGAAAAAATCAGGAGGAGGCTGATAACAATCTTCTGCCTTTGAGGGCGAACGAACCATAGGATAAGTGCAATAACCATCAGGCACGCGCCGAGCATCGGGGCGAGAGCAAAGCGGTCGTCCCAACGGCCGCCTCCGCTAATTTGTTTGCCAATCGCCCAGATTGGGAGCGCGCCGAGAGCAAATGAAAATAAACCGAACACAAAAACAGATATCGGCGATGAACTCTCTTGCGATTCGGCCTCGTTCAAATCTTGAAATAACGCAAAGACGATTGTCAGTAAAATGCCCAACCCGAAAGCGAACCAAGTTATCTTGCTCTGAAGTGTAAAACCTTGAAAGTTGGTAACGGCACTGGTCCACACTTGCAGCGTCGAATAGATCAAGTCGAAAAATGCGCGGTTGAGGATCGCAAATACACTGCTAATCAGAGAGCTATGGGCACTACCCAATATCGATTTGGCGCCGCCAGCTTGGGACGTCTTATGAAGAGTAGCAGGGAAAATGAAAAAACGCCACCAGAAATAAAATACGGTAATCAGGAAATAAGGAATATATTTGATAGCAGTCTGAATCAACGTACGTAAAATCTTTTTAGTGTCAGGGAAGATCAGCATCCAGAGAATGAGCGGACGGATCAACTCGAGACCGGAAAAATATTCCGTTGTAAAAAGTTGGGCAAAGGCCGTCAGCCACGACAGCGGAAAAATAAACCAGGCCTGTTTCGGATGTTTTACTGCAAGCACCATCAGATAAATGGATAGAGCAAAAAGGAAAAACGTCGCAATATGACGGTCTTTTGTAGCCGATTGAGATTGCTCCAGAAAGCCGGGGTACACAATTAACAAAGCACCCAGCCAGCGGAGATAGGCTTGATAGCGAGGCCACAGTAAGGTAAGCGCAAGAACAAAAAGAAGGACTCCTCCCCATCGATAAAGGAGTGTGACAATATGCCAGCCGATGGGATTTGATCCAAAAAGGAAATAAGTCAGCTGGTAAGTCCAGGGAAACGGACGATCGGTTGCATAATAAGCATACTGCAGCAAGGGATTCAGCTTGGTGAACATCACGATTTCCCAATCATCCCAATAGTAGCCTAGGGATGGCAGGGCATACTCATAGACGATTATGCCAATTAACAACAAAGCCACTGGGTAGAACCAGGGCTTTTCGGAAAATTTTTTCAATCGAGAAAAATAACTCATTCGATCTTCACTTCCCCGTCATCGCCAATGTGCAGGTTGCGCAAGGCTTCATCCATGCTGAGATTCTCCTGGCGCATCCCGGGAACCGGCGTCCCGCAATATGGACAAATATTCCATGGCAGTTCCATCAGCTTGCTGCAATGATGACAAACTTTTTTTAGCTTGGTATTGCAATTCGGGCAGACTTGCCAATCGTCTTTGACGCGTCGCTCACAACCCGGACAAAGCGGCAAATCCTCCAACGCTTGAAGCAAAGTTTCTTCTTCAAGCGTATGCTGATATTCTTCTTCCATGGTTCGCGCCGGACGCAGAATTAAATAAACGAGCACGCCCGGCAAGTTCAAGACCGCGACCAGCAATGCCGAAAGAATCTGCACCAATGGATCACGGGCACGAGCCCGGATATCACGATATGTCCAAATAACGAGCGCAATCCATAAGGCAGCGAGAAAAGCTCCGCCAAAACCGGTTAAGACCAGCACGAAATTACTGAGGAAAGTTGGGTCGAAGGCCATTAGGGTACCTGCTTATTGAATTGTACTATTCAATTGCAGGTTATGGCAATAACGTCGGGATGAATCCGCCAGAGGCAAGCATGGTCGTCTGACCGGTTTGAATGTTGATCATCCAAACATCGGAATGTCCGATGTTATCGTAGGAATAACGCGTATAAGCCAGATAGTTTCCATCCGGTGACCAGTTCAAATCTGTGTAAGAAACATCCGGTTCATTTAAGATTACATGCGATTGAGTTCCATCAGGTTTGACCAACCAGACTTCATCGCCTTTCTTAGTGCTGTCAGACGTGGAGAGATTCCGATCAATGGCGATCCACTGTCCGTCCGGCGACCACGAAGCGGAATAATCCGTCTGATCTTGTGTCCCACCCAAATCAATTTTCTGACCGGAATTCAACATATATCTATTGACGTGAATGGATGATCCGGCTTCGGGAGAAACCGCATCCCAAAATAAAATTGAATCGGATGCGGGACTCCACACTTCCGGCATCAAACCTTGATAGCCGATGGGAATGGAAATATCTTTCGCATCTTGAAGATGATAGATTTGAATTGTATTATTCGCTGGAGAAATATAACTCAACCATTGACCATCGGTGGAAAATTCCGGTGCCGAACTTGGAAAAGTTTGATCCTGAAAGACCGGCATCGTTTTGCCTGATTGCATATCGAGCCACCAAATGCTAAATTTCGATAAGGAAGAATCCTGCGAATAATCAAGCCGCTGATATGCAATCTTTTGGCCATCCGGATACCAGACCGGATCGCCGCACTGGGAAGTGGGGCAATTCAAAATCAAACGTTGTTGATTCCCGTCTATATTGATCGCGGAGATGGAGGAACTTCCATCTACCTTGAAGCTTGTATAAAGAATCGTCTTCGAATCCGGCGAGACTGAATACCCGGCAATGCCTGAAGATTCTTTTGTATATTGATTTGGAGTTCCTCCGCTTAATGACATCACGAATAATTGGTCTTCGCTTTGAGGCTGATTATCCGGCGCAAGATAAACTAATTTCGCATTCTTGATATCAAATGCCGGTAGAGATGCTGCGGGTTTTGAACTCGCATCCACAGAAACGCTTTGACTTGCAGGAGAACGCGACAGCGACGAAAAGAAATTCAACGAATTCAAGGCGCTGACCGTCAACGCGATTCCCAACCCGGATACCGCCACCGCGCTGACCACTGGAGCATAAACGCTAAAGCGCGATAAGATATCGCTTCGAGTAATGAAACGGACTCCTTGAACCATGGCAATCCCAATTGCAATCAGCACAAACGCCAGACCAATACTGAAAGCCAGTATCAAAAACATGCCAAATGGAATTCGATTCACGGCAACCGCAACGAGCAGAATCGCAATTGCGTCGGGGCACGGAACCAAGCCTCCGCTAATACCCAAGGTCAGCAGTGACTTCCAAGTAATCTCGTCGGCGGGCACGGCATGAGTATGGCCGTGGCTTTCGCTATGATCATGATCGGGATGCCCAAGATCGTGGGTATGAAGCAAACTTGAATCATGGTCATGCGTATAAGTCACAGCCTTGATGGAAAATTCTCCCGCCGGTTTCTTTTTTCGATTGGATGCGAAGCGCGTCAGGTCATGCCTTCTTTGAATCAACAAATTGATCCCGAAGACGATCACCAGCACACCAGAAATCACTTCCAGCCACGGAGCAATCAATGCCGGAAGAATATAATGCGAAGCGATCAATGTAAGCAAGCCTAATAGTAAAACTGATCCAGTATGAGTGATAGTTACAATCGTGCCGAGGAAGACCGCGTCGCGCGTTCTGCCCTGCGAGCCGACCAAATACGCGCCAACTAATGCTTTGCCGTGTCCGGGCGTCATTGCATGCAAACTTCCGAGAACTAACGATAGAAAAAATGCGCCAAGCAGAAACAGCGGGGAAAACTGTGGCACCTTTACCAGCCCCGTCAGCGCCGATGTAACCATCGTTGGGCTGCCCGCTAATTGCGGAGATGGATTCGAGTTGGAAAGATTCCCTGCCATTTGTGAAACCGCGTTGGTAAAACTAGGAAGGTTCGGCGTGCCGCTGGTCCAGGAAGTCAAAGCCGTTGTTCCAGTAGCAGATGAACCCGGAAAATAAATATCGAAACCCAGGATGCCGTTGTTCTGCGCGGGTTGATCAAACGTCACGCTTTGTTGAGTTGCAACCGTAAACCAGTTGAGGCTATTAAGTTCCAGATGCGAATTATGAATCACAACCGCATGCTTGCCGCTCATCCCCGCCGGAAATTTGACGAGCAAATGCATTTCGATGGAATCTTCACCAGTTCGCATGACATCCACCGTTGAGGGCCAATGAATATCCTGAGTCTGAGTCAGAGCTAGGGATTGATTATCGAATGAAACTGTTAAGCCGGAAAGCCACGGCGCAGTCCAAGCTTGCGCTTCCTGCTGGCTAATTGAATTATTCTGATCCTGATCTGCCGCGCTCCAAATTGCATCGGATAACAAAGGTCCCGGCGTGATCTTCCAATCAATTTGAATCCCATCCGAGCCGATCAGGATAGATTGGGTTTGGGCATACATATCAATTGGATGCGCGCTCGCGACCAGGGTCGGATAGAAGACCGATAGCAGGATTAAGCAAAGAGCTGTTCCGGGTAATAGAAAAGACCAGCCCTTGAAAGTATGTCTCTTCATAATGAAAAAGATTTTATTACCAACCGATTAAAAACTTCTGAGACTCATTCGATAACAAAGTCAACATTCAACTCTATCCACCGGTTGCTCCGCCAGCAATTCCGCCTTCAGTTAATTTTCGCAAATCTGTAAGCGCGGCGTTGATTTCATCCACGGTCACAGGACGATCTTCATCGCGATGTTTGAGCACACCTGCTTTTGCTTTCTCAACCGCGAGTTCACGAATCGATGCATTCTTCGCCAAGGCTTCTTTGACCAATGCCGCGCCTTGAGAATAACCAATGACTGGATTCAAAGCAGTCACTACGATGGCATTTTTCAAGAGCCAGCCTTCCGCTTTCTCACGGTTCGCAGTCAGACCTCTGACTGCGCGTTCTGTAAACGCATTTACCGCACCGATGGTCACTTGCATCATTTCAAATAAATTATGCGCGATGACCGGCATCATCACATTCAACTCCAACTGTCCAGCTTGCACCGCCATCATGATCGCGGTATCGCAACCGATCACATGGAACATCGCTTGGTCGAGCATCTCCGCCATCACCGGATTCACTTTGCCGGGCATGATGCTCGAACCTGGTTGAACCGCGGGCAAACGAATTTCATCCAAGCCAGTCGACGGGCCGGATGCCAGCAAACGAAAATCGTTGGCGATGCGAATCAAAGTCAAAGCGAGTGTGCGAATCGACGCAGAGAAATCCGCCGCGTCCGCCATGGATTGCATCGACTCAAACAAGTTATCTGACTCGTATAATTTCAAGCCGGTTAATTCGGATAACTTTTTGATCATCCGTTTATGATATTCCGGATGTGCGTTCAATCCGGACCCGACGGCGGTTCCACCAATTCCAAGCCGCCTCAACCCCTCGGCAGAACGCGCGATGCGATCCGATTCGCGTGCGACCGCTTTGGCATATGCGCCAAACTCCTGACCGAGTCGAACCGGCACGGCATCCTGAAGATGCGTGCGGCCCGATTTGACAACATCATCAAATTCGCGCGACTTCATCTCCAACGCAGATTGAAGTCCTTTGAGCGAAGTCAGCAATTCATCCAAACGCCACAACGCGCCGAGACGAATGGACGCTGGAATGACATCGTTGGTGGACTGAGCCATATTGACATGATCGTTGGGATGAACATAATATTTTCCAAGATCGCCGCCCAGAATTTGTGTGGCGCGGTTCGCAATCACTTCGTTAGCATTCATGTTATGGCTGGTGCCAGCCCCGGCTTGGAATGGATCAACCACAAATTCCGAATCCCATTTGCCGTCCATCACTTCTTGCGCGGCTTGTTTAATTGCATCCGTTAATTGTTTGGCAGTGAATTTTTTGCCGTCCACTTCGCGGTCGTTGAATAAACCTAAATCAAAATTAACTTCGGCGGCGGCGCGCTTGACCGCAGCAACTGACCAAATAAATGCGCGCCAAGGATGCAGCCCTGAGATTGGGAAATTTTCAACAGCACGTTCCGTCTGCACGCCGTACAAAGCTTTGATTGGCACACGCAATTCGCCCAGCGAATCTTTTTCAATACGAAATTCGTTATCGGTCATATGCTGCTCCTCATTCCTTTGGACTAATTGTTGGCGCCAAATCTATTTTACACCTACGGCTTTTGGAACTCGAAATGCCAATCAGCGCCATTCTGTGAAAACGTGGAGGTTTCACCAATGACTTCAAAAAAAGTTTGACCGGGCTTCATAGAAATTGGTGAACCATCCAGATTCGTAAGAAGCAACGGCTGATTAATATCCGTGCGAAACCAACGCGCAGGAATGGCAACTCCATTTCGAAATACAAATGCGTTGCCCGAGTCGATCAAATTGACATGATAGACTTCGTCGTCCTGCTCGTTTTCGTTTGCAAACACATACGGGACAAACAAGACAATCACATTGTCCGCGCCTACCTTCTGACCATTTACATAATCTGTCAGAGGCGCATAAACTTCAGGCTT
Organism: Anaerolineales bacterium; assembly: GCA_049578465.1. Classification (GTDB taxonomy): domain Bacteria; phylum Chloroflexota; class Anaerolineae; order Anaerolineales; family Villigracilaceae; genus Fen-1038. Next base: position 16,067 of record JBAUMB010000270.1, on the reverse strand, counting down.
GTTATCGCGAGTATCATCGGTCTCTTCATAACGAAGATAGCGCCCAGACGCAGGATCATATTGCCAGTAGTTATAGTCATCCGCTGAAAACACAGTGAAGATCCGAGCCGCCGCCGAAGCGCTGGATGGAGGCGTCATATTAAAGAAACCACTCCGTATATTTTGCGGCGAATTATCCAAATGAAGTTGTGCGGCGCAATCGTTCCATTTGGTGATATCGAAATAAGCATTGTTATACAGTTCGATATTGCGGTCGCTATTGAAATACGGCGGACAACTTCCATATCCTTGCAACACAAGCAAAGGATTTAAGTCGCCGCTTTCAAAATACATAAGCTCGCGCGGATCTGCATATTGAAAAACATAGAAAGCATGATACATGCGGACTACATGTTCGTCGAAGTAACGACCGGATCGTACGGGCCCGACCATCGCTGAGTCGTTTCCGTAAAAGACCGCGATGAAACGCGTCAGCGCGCCTTCGATGTAATATTCGAAGACAACATCCGCAAGAGTCAACCCGGCTTGCGGGCGCGTATAGCGCGGATAATTCTCAACCTTGATCGCAAGCGGGCGGCGTTGAAGCAGACTCGGATCGGCGGGCGGCAGACCGGTTAATGGATCAATCGTTACGGAAGGCGTATCGGCGCTTGATGGAACTTGCGCGGGCGTAGGATCTATTCCGTTTTTAAGAACCGCGGTTGGATATAGAGTAGAAATATTTTGAGAATTAAAAGTTGGAATTGGAGCTGACGAATCAACGCTGAGCTGAAATGGTGTCGGCGAAAGTGAAGCATAAGATTCAGGAGCCGATTTCAAGTCAGGGGAGGAAGCGCACGAGGAGGCAATCAGCAGAACCAATAGACAAATCAATATCCAAAAGCGATGTCTTTGCATGGATGGAATTGTACCAAAGCATCGCAGCAAGATTTATGAAGTTTTGTTTACAACACTTTCCGATAAAGCTGATATAAAAAAGCGCTGAGTTTCAGCCGATAGGGAGAATGGACGTATGTATTTCTGCCATAGTTAACCAATCTTCCCCCAAACTTTGCTTTAAAATTACGTGGACCATAATGCTCATTGGGGCGGCCAGCCCCGCCAAAATCAAAACTCTCATATCCATTCTGCGCACCCCATTGGAGGATGTGCCAAACCATTTGGTCGTTCGGTAAACACGAACCATACTTGCGATCAAAACCCCGGTACCAACCATAAATCGTTTTCTTATACAATAGCGCTACGGAAGCCGCAATGTCCTGGCCGTCCGGGGCAGTTCCAATTAAGAATTGGATCATGCCTTTGGGATGAAGCATATCAAATGCACTTTCAAAAAGTGATATATCGGCCAGAGGAACATGATTCCATGAAAACGATTCTTGAATCAATTTGTACCATTGAGGCAATACTCGCCGATCATCAACTGTTCGAATTGAAATCGGATTTCTTCTCTGTGCTTGCTTGATTTCTTTGCGGGCCGACTTATGGATTTTTGCCCAGACTTGCTCCACAGGCATCACCAAGTTAACGATGTAATCGTTATGATCTTCAAAGCTAAAGCCGGTCTCTTGAAGTGTTGATTGGGTAACGCAATCATCGGCTAAATTTCGCAGCTCGGTAAAAAGAACGCGATGATCCGTTTGTTTTTGGTAATTTAGAATCAATTGTCTCATTGCCGTCCGCCCTTGGTTCTCGGTCCAAGAAAGCGCACCCCCATAAACTACTGATCTCGTCGTGAATGACTTAAGTAGACCTGTGGTCAAACTGACTTCTACGGGAATCAACAAGGCAAGAACGCGCCCGCCTTGTGTAGCGGCCCAGAGCTTGGGTTCAAAACCTTTTGCGGCAGCAAAGACTTTGAACATCTCTGGGGTCTGAAAGATATTTCCATTTGGATGATTTTCGACAAACCCTCGCCATACCGATTCACGCAAATGTTGCGTTATCGCTATAGTTTCGGCATCCAATGTTCGGTAGTTCGTTTGATTATCGAAGACCTGCGGCAGCGTAGTCATTACTGCTATGATACGGCAGCAAGATGAACGTCCAATGACAAAGCTTATACAATATTGACAAGTCGGCAACGCTCAAGCTTGCCTTTGCTCGTCGCTGAACAATTATTCAGATATCCACTCAACAGAGTTCTTTTCTGCTTTGAAAATACACATCCCTCCAAATGATCCAACAAATGGAATGCCTGAAAACTGCTCGCAAAACAAGGCGATATTCTCGGCTATCTTTCGAGGGTATATTTCCTTGCCAAACAAAGTCGGTAATTCCATTGGAGCGGTTTTATATTCCAAGACGTTGAAACCCGTCAGCTCTAAGGACTTCTGAATCTTTGGAATGGAGTAAGTTGTTATTTTCGGGGCAGTATGGATGCCAATATCATTTTTTGAAAATGCGCTGAAAATACTTATTATTTTTTTCAATATAGCAGAGAACAACAGTGGGATATCCAGGCGTTTAACCAAACGCGCTTTATTTAATATGCTTATGATCAAAACTCCGCCAGGCTTTAATACTCTTTCCAATTCACGCAGCGCGCTATCTTCAGATTTGAGATAGGTGATTACACCCAGACAAATAAGCACATCCACACTTGAATCTTTTAGAGGCAAAGTCTCAACATCTCCCTGTAAGAATGCAACAGCAAGTTTATTATCGGTATTACAAATACGATTCGCCTTTGCAAGCATTCCAAGGGAATAATCCATTCCAAAAATATTATATCCTTCCCTTAATACATAATTGGATAATCGGCCCGCGCCACAGCCAGCATCCAAGATCTTCGCATCCCTGCCTAAATTCAAAGCTTCCAACCATGAAATAGCGATGCCCATCCTTTGCCGGTAGCAATAACTGCTAAAATCTTGTTGATCATAGATACTGTCCCAGTACTCAACTTTGCTTTGATCCATAAAGAACTGTTGATAATATTTTTCCATAAGGGAAGGCCCTTTAATTTTAAGTTTACGATAACTGATTTAGTTGATCGCGAAGGATACGGAGGCGAAGTTCGATGGTTTGTTTGATGATTAAAGCCTCAGGCCACGTAATCATTATTCCTATCATATGCCAGCAAGATGAACATCCGATGACAAAACCATTAACAAAACTGATAAAATACTCCCGTTATGTTGATCTTAATCACAGCTTTGCTTTTGTTTCTCACCGCGCTTGCCGTTGTGATCCTTCAAATCATGCGGCCTGAATTCCGATTCACCTGGCTGACGGCGGTTGGCGGTGCGCTTCTTGCCTGGATCAGCGTTTTACTTTGGCAGACAAACATGCCTTTATCATTTAATCTCCTGCCGTGGAAGCCGATCAGTCTTTTTTCCGAATCACCTGCATTTTCCGCTGAGACGATCATTTGGCCCTACGCCTTGAGCTTGGTCTCGCTGGCAATTTCGATCTTACTAACGGCGTCCGTGAATGAAACTTTCACGAGCGCTTTTGCATGGGCCGGTTCATTGACTTTGTGCGGATTGGGGTTGTTGGCAATTACTTCCGCAAATCCTTTAACGTTAGCATTAGTTTGGGCCGCACTTGACTTTACTGAATTAATCATCATGCTTCGCTCTGTCAATAATTCCGCAGCCAGCGAACGCATCGTGATTTCTTTTTCAACGCGCGCGGTCGGCATCGGACTCTTGATATGGGCAAACGTGGTCACGGCCGCATCGGGCAAAAGTCCAAATTTTTTGACAATCCCTCCACAAGCCGGACTTTATCTTTTGGTCGCGGCGGGGTTGCGCCTCGGCGTGCTCCCGCTTCATCTACCATATAGTTCTGAATCAACTTTGCGACGCGGCTTTGGCACAACCTTGCGTTTGGTCTCGGCCGCATCGAGTTTGGTTCTGCTGGCACATATTCCTGCCTCGAGTCTTGCGACGCATCTCACGCCCTTGTTGTTAATACTTGCAGCCATTGCTGGCATCTACGGCGGATGGATGTGGTTGCGCGCACCAGATGAATTGGTCGGTCGTCCATTCTGGATCATCGGACTCGCATCGTTGGCTGTTGCGGCCGCTTTGCTCGGAAATCCCATCGGAGCCGTCAGTTGGGGCATCGCATTGATTCTATTAGGCGGCGCTTTATTTCTTGCTTCCGTACAACAAATTTGGATCAGCCGCGCTTTGCTTATCGGCGCATTCAGCTTATCTGCACTACCCCTCTCGCTCACTGCTTCAGGCTGGCAAGGAAATATATCTAACTACTGGTATATCATACCTTTTTTGTTAATCGCTCAAGCTTTGTTGATGACCGGTTTTATTCGAAGCGCGTTGCGGCCATCAACGCGCGCCTCGCTTGAGTCACAACCGATTTGGGCACGAAGCATTTATCCAATTGGACTTGGACTTTTACTTTTCGATCAAATTCTTTTGGGAATCTGGGGCTGGGACGGAGCATTGAAAATTGGGGTGTGGGAAGCAAGTATCTTCGCTTCTCTTCTGACCTTTGGCTTGCTGTGGGCTATCCCGCGTTTTCCATTACTAAATCCTGTTCCCGCTCACTGGGTGCGACCATCCTTTACACCCTGGCTTGACCGCATCTATCAAAATCTGTGGATTATTTATCGCTGGCTGGCACGTCTTAGCCAAACCGTCTCCGATATTCTCGAAGGCGACAGCGGCATCATGTGGACTCTGCTTTTTCTGGTGTTATTTATTTCGCTCATGACGCAAAGAAAGCCGTAATGATGATTACCATTGTGTCATGGACTGCGGTTCTGGTTCTATTGATAACATCCACCGGACTTTTATTGTATCGTGATTGGCGCTGGGGACTCGGTTTTCTAGCCGTCCAGTATGCAGGCATGTTTTGGCTGGTATCGCAACATTGGCCGCTCGGAATGGCTGCCGCGAAACTGGTCGGCGGCTGGATGGCAGCCGCATCCATCGGTATGACATTGCTTAATCTCGATCAACAATCAGAGCCAATGGAAACGTACTGGACACAAGGCCGAATATTTCGTTTATTTATGATCGGCATGGCCGCGCTGTTAGCAATCGCCGCTGCATCGCTCATTGAATCCATCCTGCCTGGAATAGAAATCCCTGTAGTCATTGGCGGAGTTTTGTTGATAGCGATGGGCTTGCTTCAACTCGGCATGACGACACAAGTATTACGCGTGATCCTTGGACTATTAACAACCCTTTCAGGGTTTGAAATTCTTTATGCGGCCATGGAAGGCTCCAGCCTCGTCGCCGCGTTATTGGTTGTGATCAATCTCGGTTTGGGATTGGTCGGTGCATATTGGCTCACGGCTTCTTCCGGGGAGAAAGCGGAGTGAGCGCGCCGTTCATTTGGATTTTTCTGCCGCTGGTCATCGGCGGATTATCTCTCTTGATCACGCAAGAACGCTTGGCAACGATCGTCGGCGGAGTCACTGCAATTACTTTAACGATAGCCGCTCTTATTGTCCCGATTGATGAAGCGTTGAGCTTTGGTTCGTTTTCTCTAAAGGTCGCATCTTCGTTTCAAATACTTGGTCGTAATCTTACGCTTGACTCATCACAAGCACCATTGCTTGCCATCTTATTTGGAGTTACTGCGCTGTGGTTTTTTGGTGCAGAATCTGTAGGCGTCGCGCGACGGCTTACACCGCTTGGATTGATCATTATCAGTTTATTAGTTGCATCCATTGCAGTGCAGCCATTTTTGTATGCGGCCCTGTTGATTGAACTTTCTATATTGGTTGCCGTGCCTTTGCTTTCGCCGCTGGATCAAACCCCGAGCCGCGGTGTGATCCGTTTTCTGATCTATCAAACTTTAGGAATGCCGTTCATCCTGATCGCCGGTTGGCTATCAGCTGGAGTCGAAGCCAGCCCTGGCGATTTGGCTCTTACCATTCAATCCACCACGATGCTTGGATTGGGCTTTGCATTTTTGCTGGCTGTCTTTCCGCTCTACAACTGGATTCCTTTGCTGATGGAAGAAGGCTCGCCTTATATCGTCGGCTTTCTGTTATGGTTATTGCCAACGGTCACAAGTATTTTAGGAATGAGCTTTCTCGATCGTTATGCCTGGTTACGCACATCGGACCAAGTGATCAGCGCGTTGCGTGTGTCAGGTCTCCTCATGATTGTAACTGGTGGAGTATGGATGGCTTTTCAACGTCATCTCGGGCGGATGATGGCGTTCGCGGCAGTTGCTGAAACCGGTTTTATTTTATTGTCGCTCAGCCTCGACCCGAAACTGGGATTAGGCATCGTTTTCCTTTTGCTCATCCCGCGCGGACTCGGCCTGGCTGTGTGGGCATTATCTTTATCCGTTTTGAATTCAAATTCAGAATCACTACGCTTCTCTTCTGTTCAAGGATTGGCGCGTATGTATCCATTAGCAACCACAGGCTTGATTTTATCTGCGTTATCTACAGCTGGCTTTCCGCTCCTCGCCGGATTTCCGCCTCTCCTAGCTTTATGGAACGGTTTGGCGAGACAATCACTAAGCGACAGTTTTTGGCTTTTGATCGGTATCATCGGTTTAGCGGCGGGCGCGATCCGCATGTTGGCGGTGATGGTCATGGCTGATGAAAAAACCGCTTGGGCTTCAAAAGAATCATGGGCGCAACGCGGCATGTTGGGCATCGGAGTGATCGGGCTTTTCATCCTTGGATTATTTCCACAAGCTGCGAATCCGATCTTGGATAAACTGCCGCTGATGTTCCAGCAATTAGGACACTAACGCGCCATGCTATAATTCAGCCTCTGTTGGAGGAATTCATGGAATTCGAGCAAATTACAAAACGTTTGGAATGGTTGGATGATCAGGAACGCAAAAGCAAAGCCAGCGTTTCTGAGATTGGAAAGAGTCTCACCACGCTGGAAACGACGGTCAATGCCATATCCAAACAACTTAAAACGCTGACCAAAGAAGTTTCAGATCTTGGTCCTGCCGCGGCGCGCCTGAATCAGTTCGATCAAATCCTGGCAAAACAACGTGCGGAATTGAATAAAGCCTTTGAAGATATCGAGAAAAACGCGCAACGCCGCGAACGCGAAGCGATAAAACAGCGCCAGATCGAGTTGAAGGAGATCAACGTCGCGATTGATGAACTGCGCGCCGCAACTGATTTTCAACCCTTCAAAAAACAACTTAAAGACCAGGCGCTGGAAGATAAACGCCTGTCGCTTGCCATTCAAGATATCCAACCAAAAATTGATGAGGCACTTAAGCAAATCGAGGCGGGGTTGAATATCTCAAAAGAGTCCGAAGAAACTCATCGGCAGAATCTTAAGCGGATCACGGATATTCAAGCAGAGATGGCGGCCGTGCGCAAACACGCTGATGAGGCACGTGACAAAACAACTTTGCATAGCGATAGCATTCGCAATGTTGAAAATCGAATCGCTGAACTGATTGAATCAGAGGCCGGGCGCAAAGAAGCGCAGACTGCTTTTCTTGATCAACAAGTCCTTGCACAGGTCGAACGCGATCGGTCTTGGAAAGATTGGCAGGCAAAATACGAGACTTTCAAGAAGCAAGCTGAAAACATGGAACTGCAAGTTGCCGCACTGGATGATACGATCCGCGCGGCAAAACGCTCGCAGGACGCGTATAACGAATTGAATCAAAAGCTGGAACGCCGCATCGCTGAGATCAGCGAAATGCAGCGTTTGGCAGAAGATCGTATTCGCCAAGAATGGGTCGCTTTCAAAGCAGAAGAACAAAAACGTTGGACAAGTCATTCGTTGTCGCAGGAAGAAGCGATGCGCGATCTCCGCAAAGATTTAGATAAAATTGAAGGACGCGTCACAGAGCTTAATGATTCATCCCAGACTCTTCAGGATCAATTACAACAAACCTCCAGCGCCACTGAGCAACAATTGCAGGAACTCATGAACGTCAGCCACGAATGGCTTACGGCATACGAACGAATCATGGGTCACAACAAAACCAAAACAACCAAGAAAACTGCAAAATAATTTTTGATATCTTAAGGTTTAAATAAAATAACCATGCGCATCATCGGCACTGCGGGCCATGTGGATCACGGCAAGTCAACCCTCATCGCCGCGCTGACCGGCACACATCCCGACCGATTAAAAGAAGAACAAGAGCGCGAGATGACCATCGATCTCGGCTTCGGCTGGCTGACGTTGGCGGATGGCGAGGAGATTGGCATTGTCGACGTGCCCGGGCATCGCGACTTCATCGAGAACATGCTGGCTGGCGTGGGCGGCATCGACGCCGCGCTTTTGGTCATCGCCGCCGATGAAGGCATCATGCCGCAGACGCGCGAGCATCTTGCAATTCTTGATCTCCTGCAAATCCCATCGGGATTAATCGTCATCACCAAAATAGATTTGATCAACGATAAAGATTGGATTAATTTAATTGAATCGGATGTGCGCGCGGCGCTGAAAAATACCATCCTGCAAGATGCACCGATTGTGCGCGTCTCGGCCCGCACCCGCAGCGGACTCGACCAACTGATTGTGACTCTCAGCGGCATCCTTAAACAAAAACCGGCGCGTCCCGATCTGGGTCGGCCGCGTTTACCGATTGACCGCGTCTTCACCATGAGTGGATTCGGAACTGTTGTCACCGGCACATTGATAGATGGTCATCTTTCTATTGGCGATGAGGTTCAAATTCTGCCGTCTGGATTAACCGGACGAATACGCGGCTTGCAAACTCACAAGAAAAAAGAAGATCAAGCCATGCCGGGTTCGCGGACAGCCGTCAATATTTCCGGCATTTCCACCGAACAAATTCAGCGCGGCGAAGTATTAGTTCATACCAATCAATATGTTTCCACCCGCCGCGTCGACGCGCACTTTCGTTTGCTGAAAGATATTGCGTCTCCGTTAAAACATTCCAGCGAAGTCAAGGTGTTTATCGGTGCGAGCGAAACCATTGGGACGTTACGTTTGCTTGATACTGAAGAACTTACGCCGGGTGACGAAGGTTGGATTCAACTTGAATTGCGCGATCCGATTGTGGCAGTGCGCGGCGACAAATATATTTTGCGGCGCCCATCTCCCAGCGAAACACTTGGCGGCGGAATAATCGTTGATGCACAACCTAAAAATCGCCATAAGCGATTCGACAGCGAAGTCTTGAAATCATTATCTTCGCTGGCAAAAGGTTCGCCTGCGGATATTTTGTTTGAAGCCGCGTTTGCGCTTCAAACTGCATCCGCTGATGAAATCATCAAACGTTCACGGCTTGAAGATCAAACCGCCAAGGATGCACTGAAAGAATTAATTGCCGATGGACGATTAGTTGCTTTGGAAGACAACTTGATCATCGCTCAAACTTTGTTGAATGATATGCAGATCAAAATCCAAACACTTCTCGATGATTATCACAATCAATTCCCATTGCGGCCCGGAATACCGCGCGAAGAATTGAAAAGCAGACTCAAACTTTTGCCGCGCGTTTTTAATTCCATCGTTACACAATTTGCAAAACGCAAGCTGCTCATGGAGTTCGATAGTATTATTGCAAAGCCCGGACATGAGATTCGTTTTGATAACAGTCAGCAAGCTCAAGTCGAGAGATTGATGCAAAAGTTCGCACAAAATCCATATGCACCGCCGAGCATCAAAGAATGCAAAGCCGATGTCGGCGAGGAAATCTTCAATGCCTTGATCGAATTAAATCAGTTGGTTGCAGTATCATCGGAGGTGGTTTTTCGAAAACAGGATTATGATTTAATGGTAGAGAGAATCAAAGAGACTCTTGAATCTAAAAAACAAATTTCGCTGGCGGAAGCGCGTGACCTGTTTAATACTAGCCGCAAATATGTGCAAGCCCTGCTTGAATATTTGGACGCAATCGGCGTCACCATGCGTGCCGGTGATTATCGAAAGTTGAGGAAGTGATGTGCGGACGATTTACTTTAACTATTGATCCCGCCGAATTGAAAGAAGCGTTTGAAGATTTTAAATTTCCAAACAAGTTTGCGCCGCGCTTCAACATCGCGCCGACCCAGCCTGTGCTCGCAATACCAAACGATGGAAAGAATCAAGCTGATTTTTTTATGTGGGGGTTGATTCCTTCATGGGCAAAAGACCCAACGATTGGGAATCGACTCATCAATGCGCGCGGTGAAACTTTAGCGGAGAAGCCTGCCTTTCGCGGCGGCTATAAATATAAACGCTGCCTAATTCTGGCAAACGGATTCTATGAATGGAAATCCGAGCCCGGCACAAAAACCAAAACGCCGTATTTTATTCATCTCAAGAACGGCACTGTTTTTGCATTTGCCGGACTGTGGGATGAATGGCATTCTTCCGATGGCTCGACGATTCGTTCCTGCACCATTATCACAACTGAACCAAATAAGTTGATGTCAACGATTCATAATCGTATGCCCGTGATCCTCCAACCTTCCGATTATTCAGAATGGCTGGACGCGTCGGCTCGGACTCCCGAAAGCCTCACGCACCTCATCCAGCCGTTCTCTGCAGAATTAATGGATGCGTATCCCGTTTCGACGTTGGTCAACAGCCCGGCCAACGATCGCGCTGAATGTATTGCGCCCGATCAAAAGAATTAGTAACTTCACGATTCATACGTTAAATCGACTGCAAAACCTTTTATTAACGTTGGTTAAGCGGGCTTGCTTGACGCTCGATTCCCCGCATGTTATTATCATTCATTGGAGCATGAATGCAAAATAATTCTGGTGACGATTTAAAAGCCGCAAAAAAGGAAAAAACAAACGGTCAATTTACGAGTTGGACACAAAGCCTATTTCAGATTGGATTGGGAGATTCTTTATTACACACCGTTACAAATGTCTTCTCTATTATTGCGATCGTCATCGTGATCTGGATGGCGGATGCATATTTTAATCAGCCGCGTGTACAAGCACAGACGAACGGCGAGCCGGCTCAGGGTCCGACTCCGATAGCGGTTTCCACAATCAATCCCGCTACTTTGATCGATCTGTCTTCCGTTGGCATCGTTCGGGAAGAAAATATCCATACCAATATCCCCAGCCGACCCCGGCACGATATCACAACCTACGTTGTGCAAAAAGGCGATACGGTCTCCGGCATCGCAGATATGTACGGCCTTCAACCTAAGACAATCTTCGCTGCTAATTACGCGGTTCTACAAGATGATCCTGAAAACCTCAAAGCTGGTGAGAATCTTAAAATCCTTCCCGTAGATGGCGTATATTGGGAATGGTTAGGAGGCATCCCTTTCGGTCAATGGGCGGCATACTTTAATGTCAAGCCAGAAGATATTATTAACTTTCCTGCCAACAATTTAAATCCTAATGCCATAGGCGATCCCGCTAATGCAAATATTAAAGCAAATACATGGCTGATTATACCCGGCGGCACCTATCAATATCATACACCAGGCCAGATAGGTTTCGTTAGCCGTACAAGCCCGGCGAGCGCGCAAGTAGCGGGGCCGGGCGCTTGTCCTCCGACGAATAGCACCGCAGCGGGCACGGGCACTTTTGTTTATCCTACCGACAGACATTATCTCTCAGGGTTTGATTATTCCGTTAAGACCAATCACCTGGCCATTGACTTGGCCGCCAATTTGGGTGATAACATTTATGCGGCCGATGGCGGCGTGGTTGTTTATGCTGGCTGGAATAATTTTGGTTATGGCAACATGATCATGATTGATCATGGCAACGGATTCCAAACGTTATACGCCCATTTGAGTCAGCTCTTCGTAAGCTGCGGCCAAGGCGTTAACAAGAGTCAAGTCATCGCGGCGGCCGGCGCAACGGGTAATGCCAGCGGCCCGCATTTGCACTTTGAGGTCCGCTATAATGGAGTCCCAATCGATCCTTGGAATGTATTACCGCCGTCCTCCCCCGCCCCTTGGGCGGCATCTTCCCCATGATTCCCGTGAAAGAAAATACGCCGACATCTTGCACAAGAAAATTATCTCGGCTATAATCTGCATCACTCCGGGCGCGTAGCTCAGCTGGTTAGAGCGCATGTATCACACACATGAGGTCGGGGGTTCGAGTCCCTCCGCGCCCACAAGCTATAACCACCTCATGGTTAGGCAAAACAGCCTAACATGAGGTCGGAGGTAGATAAAACGGGGATCAAGCTTTCTTCCAACACCTACATCTTTTTAGAAGAAAAAACGCTGTTTGAAAAAACTTGCTCAATTTTGTGCATTATCGAAAGACTTTTTGCAAAATCGAAATAGTTTTTTGTCTACCGAGAACCTCTTTTGCCGCCATGTAGTACGAAAAATGAAAAGCTCTGGGCTTACAATGATATTTTTATTTATCAGCTATCATATATCGAAGTGTTATATAATCGACTGTCAAGATGAGTGAAAGTCTCAGTTATCAAAGGGCTACAGATTTAACTGCAAACAATTTACAAAGGGTGGCAAAAAGTATTCATTCGGAGCAGTTATCTCACATGACTCTTCCAGAATTGGAAGCAGTTGTGGAATTAGTGTCAAAGATTGTTCCAGCCGGCAATGTACCTGGAATGGTCTTGACGGGCCTTGCCCATTTGCCCGGCAATCGCGTATCTTTGCAAAAAATGCAGCAAGATATTGGGGCTCTTTTCAGCGGTGTCGAACAAATCCTTGATCAAGCGGTATACGCTACATTCTTTATGGGTCCAGCTTATGTACTCTGGGGATACCAAAATCTTTTGAAGCTTGCCGGAAAAGATATTTCCCTATCTTTTCCAGATGGACTATGGCAGTTCTATGTGGAATATGCTCTTCGGGAAGATACAGCGCGTCATACGAACGAAACTCACGGCTTTGATACTCTTCTTAAACAGCATGATATCCGGTTGAGCAAAACAGATCGTCTGACAGCATGGACGATGGCAGCGATTACCTGTCTTCATCAGTTCAATGAGTTGCTTGCGAACGAATGGCGGGAACGCAGGACCATCGCCCTGCTTTATGAAGTAGCTGAAGAAAATTCAGATCTTATTAATCGTACCAGTCTCTTTCGAGCATGGGACAGCCAAAAACCTTATCGGCGCGAAGCTGACTCCGCTGAATACGATTATCCTTCCTATCGTCGTATTCAGTTTGATAACTTTTTAGAAAATGCGGTCAATACACTATTAACACCCACAGAACAAATAAACTGGAATGCCAAGCTCAATGGCTTGCGTGAAAAAGATTTAATTGATTACCAAAAACAAATGTCCATCCTAGCCTATTTGGAGCCTTCTACTTATAAAGAGACTAAAATTCCTTTTGAAATCACAAAAGCGCAGATTGCAATTATCCATGACGACAAGTATTATTTATTGCCAGTTTGCGAGAAAGAAGAGAAAAAAACTGCAAATGTTTTAAATATTCGATCGCAGATCGAACGGATATTGAGTACTTCGGAGCACTCACCTTCCCAGTTAACTTCTCTAACGCGCGTCAATCGTTCTGTTCAAACGGATCTGCGCCTGAAAATGAATTCAACATTCATCAAAGAGATGGAAAGTTTACGGTATGCACCTATTATCATCAACAGCGATCGTCGCCCGCGGTCGTTACCACTTTCGGAATTACGTCAGACTGAGCGCGGTATCGGCGATCACGCCTTGACAATCTTTGACACGGGTGAGACTTTTGTGTTCGATCAGTCCCATATATTTTTTGACGGCGCATGGGGTGCGGCTCTTGCAGAGATAATGACGAACGAGGCCTTGTCCTGGGCTGCCTATCTAAAATCACTGCCGGCGCCATCCCCCGCAAGCGTTCAAGAATATAAAAGCCTTTCTCTCTCTCTGAAAAAGAAGGAGCGCGAATTGATCGATCAATCCGCTCATGTCGCTACCGAAGCTGCTGCGGATACGGTCGAAGTGGATCTCAAGGCTTGTCAAACCTTACGACGTTCATTCAAGCAAAGAAATGAAACGATTGGATTAACAATTAATGATCTGTTAGTACTTTATCGAGCCATTCACGCCGCAACATATAAACCATCCTCAGCGTTGAGAAATGAGATCAAAAAACTTGCCAAAGCCAACAAAACCGCTGCAACTGCAATTCAGGATTCTATTGAACTTTCTCAACAAACGAATCCAGCGATTCTGATACCTGTGGATGCAAGTCGGCAAAACCCGCGAGACCGACTGTACCCCACCAGCATTGAAGTACCATTACTGGAATTGGAGATCCTTAAATTACACAAACAAACTCTGCATTCCTTAGCTTCTTACGAACAGTCAACAATTCGCCGGAAAGTTGCATATGCAAAATTCGCGGAACTCCAGCGTCAGTATCTGGCATCACTTGCCGGTATCAGCTTGATTCTAAGTAAAACGAAGAGTTATGCTTTGCAGGGTGAAAGTGCAAGTGTTGGCGCATTGAAACTTTTGGCACATCTTCCTTCAACAGTTCAAAAACTATTGGATAAAATTCCTGAACAATTTGAGGTGATCAACAACATGATCAAAGGAAGCGAAGTGCTCTCGAATATCGGAGCCGTTGTCCCTTCCAGTACGTTAACACGTTTTATCACCGCAAAGGACGACAATGGCCAGAAACAGTTGGTCTGGGGTGTAGTTACAGATGCAGAAGGAGTCATGCATATTAATTTAAGAGACTTTCGTCCTCATGTTGCTTTGCTAAAATCAATCGATCGTAAGGAATTGGCGCACTTTGTCGCTCAGGATTATCTGGATGCCTATGCGCGCGGTTTAAATGGATTTGTCGACGAGCTAACGCGCATTACACGAGCCGGCCACGAATCGAAGTCGAGCTTAAAATTTCAAGAGAAGAATCATGAATGACCCATTGATTGGAAAGAAATTAGCCAATTTTCGGATCGAAAGACTCTTGGGGGAAGGCGGTATGGCGCGCGTTTATTACGGAAGGGATATCAAGTTAAATCGTCCGGTCGCTATCAAGGTCATTCATGTAACCGACAAGAACAAATCAACTTCTTCTGAACGGTTTTTAAACGAAGGCCGCCTCATGGCAAATTGGCGGCATGAAAACATTGTTCAAATTTATTATGCCGATGAAGAGACAGGATTTTATTACTACGTGATGGAATTTATTGACGGGCAGAACCTTGATTCCATTATCCAGTCATATAATAAAAAAAACAAACTAATGCCTGTCAAGGAAGTTCTGCGAATCGGGCGGGCCATTGCGAATGCATTGGATTACGCACACAGCCAGGGCGTCATTCACAGAGATGTCAAACCATCTAATGTATTGATCTCCGATAGCGGCCGCGTTGTGCTTACAGATTTTGGCCTTGCGCTGGAGTTGGATAAAAAATCCTTGGGAGAAGTTTTCGGCACCCCACACTATATTTCGCCGGAGCAAGCGAAACGCTCTGCTGATGCGGTCCCGCAATCCGATTTATATTCGTTTGGGATCATTTTATACGAAATGCTAACAGGCAGTGTTCCTTTTGATGATTCTTCGCCAACTAGCGTGGCGCTTCAACATATCATTCAAGCGCCCCCCTTGCCACATTCTATCAATCCAAAGCTTTCCAAAGAAGTGGACAAAATCTTATTAAAGGCGCTGGATAAAAAACCGGGCAATCGATTTAAGAGCGGAGCCAGCTTAATGGATGCGCTCGAAAAAGCATTGTCGCTGCCGGTATCCAAGACAAGTGCAACGCCTTTACCTCCTCCTCCAGTCGGAGCGCCGACCATCGTTCGTCGGAGTTCTAAAAAGAAAGCAGAAGATAAAAATGCAAAAATTAGGGATAAGGGTTCAAAAAAATTATTGTGGTTAGCCTGGCCGCTCCTAGGATTGCTGTTTATAGCTGGAGTAATTTTCGTTTGGTGGTATGACGCCAACCTTTTCGGTTATCCACCTTTAAAACTGCTTCCAACTTCAAGTGCAACATCTACGTTCGAAAATGTCAGCGCAATCGATACAACTTCTGAGAGTTCAATCTCGCCGACATCCTCATCAGCAACTTCAACCTCTACGCTCGCTTCGACGTTCATCCCCGCTCTCACTGTTGTGCCGTTGCCTACCGAAACGCTAACGATTCAAAGCCCTGTTCTTCCTCAAATAATAGATCTGACTGAAACACCTCCGTTGGTAAATACTTTGACACCCGTAGCTCAAGCTACCGCAACGAACCAAAACAGTTCTACGCCTGCTTCGGTACTCCAAACATC
>JBAUMB010000269.1:0-1710 GCA_049578465.1 Anaerolineales bacterium | reverse complement strand
TATCCCCAGCGGCGTTTAGGCGCGGGCACATACACTTCCCACTTGTAATCGAAATCAAACAACTTCTGCGCCCGTCCGCGCGCGCTGACAATATCCAGCGGCGAAAGAAACGTGACTTCATCCAGCGTGCTTGTTTCTTTTGGATTCCAGCCTTTGGGAACTTTTCCCTTTTCAAGCGAATCCAACGCCGGAACATCTTCCGCTAAAACCAGATAGGTTTCGCGTCCGCCCTCGACTTGAACCTGAGCAAACACGCCCGAGGCTTTTTTCTCCTCCATTATTTTCCTCACCTGCACTGGAGAATAATCGCGGCGCATATAATTATTTAATTCAGGGCTGCGCATCGTTGACTCGCGCTTCAATCCCATAAACGCAATCGACTTCCGCACAAAAAATTCCTCGGCTTCTTTTTCGGTCGCAATGTAATCATATTCTTTCGGAGCAATGTTCTCGCGGAAATCATAGACGCGATCAAAGCCATTGCGATGATGCATCATCAACTCGCCGTACAACCACATATCGTACAGAACTAAAGATGTCTCTTTGCGTCCGCGATAATTCCAGCTACCCAAAGATTTTCCGGCGAAATCACGGTTCCCCAACGGGCCGCGTTCTCTCAATGCGGCGCGCACATGCTCGAACAATTCCAAGTTCGATAACACAAAATCTTCCACACGCTTTTGATGCCGACGCCCTTCCATTTGCACGCGCCAATACGGAAGCTCGCGCATCGGATAAACTGCCAGCCATCCGCCGTAATCAAAGAACTCGCGGTCTTTGTATAAAGCTTGTTGAAGATAATCCGGCTTGTAATCCAACACACGGCTATGCAGAACAAGGTCCTGACTGCGCGCAACGATATTCAATGGATCAAGTTGAACCGCTTCGCACGCCTTGAGCGCGTCAATGGTTCCGCGCTTCCCTTTCCAGCGGCGTCCGGGCCACAAACCTTGTTTGCCTAAAACAAATCTGCGTGCGGTTTGCTTTGAAATTATGATTGGACTCATCGCACGGCATTTTTCGCGGCTTGGGTTTTCACTTTTTCAGACTCAACCGTGATTCCGATTCCACCGCGCACGCTAAAGATTCCGGTCACTTTGCAATAGTGCGGATTCAGAGTCTTGACGAGATCATCCAGGATTGTATTTACAACGTGCTCGTGAAAAACGCCTTCATTACGATATGACCACAAATATAATTTGAACGACTTCGATTCGACGATCTTCTTATCGGGAACATATTCCACTTTAATCGTGGCAAAATCCGGTTGACCTGTGGCGGGACACACACAGGTAAATTCATCCGTCTCGAGTGTGACGAGGTAATAGCGATCCGCGTTGTGATTCGGAAACGCTTCCAGATTTTTGCTGGGTTGAGATTTATGACCTAATAAAGTTAAGTTTTTTAAATCAGATGATTTGGTGGGCATAAAATAAATCTCCTTTATAAATTGATCCGGTCACCGCGCGTGGTTGGAAAAGAGATAACTAGAAAGTGAACTTCGCTTGGTGACTTGTTACAAAACTGGTGATGGACTCCGGACGGAATCTCCAATCCATTCCCCTTTTGCAATTTCACTTCATGATCTTCAAAAACCACCACCCCTTCGCCTTCAAGGATGAAAAAGAATTGATGCGAGACTTGATGGTAGTGCATCACCTCCGCACAATTAGATGGCACACGTTCCTGAATGACACTGACATCATCGCG
>JBAUMB010000268.1:0-2952 GCA_049578465.1 Anaerolineales bacterium | reverse complement strand
AAAAACACCCTGCCAGGCTGCCAGGGTGTTTTTTGTCGCTCAAATTTTACGACTATTGAGATCACAGGATTATGTTAGAGAACGAAAATATCTCCGTGTTCTTAGATGTGCACTGGGCGAAAGTGTTGTGATTATGTTTTTGTGCCAGAGGCTATTCGCCCAAATAGTCGCGGAGTTTGCGCCGGATGGATGGATGACGCAAACGACTCAACGCCTGCGCTTCGATTTGGCGGACGCGTTCGCGCGTCACACCCATTTTGCGGCCAACTTCTTCGAGCGTATATGCTTGTCCGTCGAGCAGACCATATCGCAGTTGAAGGATTCGGACCTCGCGCGGCGGCAGACTGTTCAATACCTCGCCAAGATGTTCACGCAGAAGATTATAGGTTGCGGTGTCATCGGGCGGAGGCGCTTCATCGTCTTCGATAAAATCACCTAACACGGAATCCTCTTCATCATCGGTCGGTGTTTCGAGCGATAAAGGACGCCGCGCGACTTGGATCATGTTCTCGACTTTTTTCGGATGCACGTCCAGCGCTTTGGCCAATTCTTCCACACTGGGTTCGCGTCCGAGGCGCTGAGTCAGTTGATGTTGAACGCGCAAAAGTTTGTTGATTTGGTCGCCCATGTGGACGGGAACGCGAATCGTTCGTCCTTGATCGGCGATGGCGCGCGTTACCGCTTGGCGAATCCACCAAGTGGCGTACGTGGAAAACTTGTGTCCGCGGCGATAGTCAAATTTCTTCGTAGCACGGATGAGACCAATGTTGCCTTCTTGAATGAGATCAAGAAAAGGCACGCCGCGCCCCATATACTTTTTGGCGACTGAAATGACCAACCTCGAGTTGGCGGTGATCAAATGTTCGCGTGCGGCCCAGCCGTCTTCAATTAATTTGCGAAGGTCAGCGCGGCGGCGGGCAGTTGCGTTGCCTTTGGCGAGTTCTTCGCGCGCCGTTCGTCCGCGCTCGATGCGTTGTGCCAGTTGGACTTCTTCCGTTGCGGTGAGAAGCGGAACACGGCTGACCTCTTTTAGATACAGACCGATGGTATCGTCGGTATCAATATTGGCGAGGTAGTCATCCAACGAAACATCGGGTTCCGGCTCGGTTTCCTCAACGGCCACCAGTTCATCTTCGGTGGGTTCGCCGGGGGTTGTATCTTCGACGAAGGGAATCCCTGCGCTGAGCAAAGCCGAGAAGGCTTCCTCAAGTTGTTCCACATCCTGTTCGGCTTCGGGGAAGAAGTGCAGGATGTCATCGAGCGTGACATACGATTTCTGCCGCCCCAGTTCGATCAAGCGTGCGATTGCGGGAAATTCTTCTTCGTCGTCGGCAATTATAATTTTGTCTACATCCATTCTCGGTTCCAGACTTGAATTTGAATCCAGAATACACTTTTTTTAGAGGAAAATCAATAGTCTATTTTGTTTGTAATCTGGTTAATATAAATGACGTGTTGCTAGGATGGCCTCTTACGGTGTGGGTGTCGTTGCGACGATAGGAATATTGGTTGCGATCGGTGAACTGGTTGGCAGAATTACGGTCGGCGTATCGGAAGGAATCGATGTGAGGCTGATGGTCGGAGTTAGAGTAGCGAGATAGGGCGGTGCGGTCAACATGCCGACGAGGGAATCGATTCCGGATTTATCGGCAACTTGTACCGGCCCACCATCCACTTGAACGTAATAACCGGTTTGGATCGGGTTCACTGAGCCAATCAAAACTTTATGAGTTTTGGCGCTATCGAACGTGATTGTCATTATATAGGAGGGTTTGTCCAGTCCGACGACATCCAAGCCAATCTGAACGTTGCCAAGCAAGTTTAAAGATTTTAATTGGGTTGCGGCGGCTTCGGCCTGATCTTGGTTTGCCGCGGCAACTGTCGGTGCTTTCAACACCCAAGTGCCGGCGGAGTTACGAGCAACGTCCACCGAATTGCCGGTTGTGTCTTCGATTTTTATTTCGGTCGGATTGCCATCTTGCGTAGTGAAGAGAAAGTTTTGAGCTGGTGTCGGCGTGGTTGCATTCGTTGATTTTTGTTTTTGGTTATTGAAATAAAATGCTGCGCCAATTAATACAACCAGAATTACCAGCAAAATCCAAGTGTTTCTTCGTATCATGTTTAACCTTTTCTGCGGCGTTCCAGCCAAGAGAAAATACCCGCGCCGATCACCAAACCGGGAATTACAAATACGGTTCCGAGCAGGATGGCAATGAGCCCGAAGCTGGATGGCGGATTGAATGTGCGCGTGATGGGCGTGCGCAGTGTGATGTTGAGTAGATTGTTTTGATTAGCAGCCCAATCCACTGAGTTGCTGAAGACATCGCTGTTTGCGTAGGCGGTGAAATATTGATCGTTGGCAAACTGTGAATTGCCAAACACAACTACGCGTCCCTTGACTTTTGTGCTTTCGCCGGAGACTGCAAGGGTTAGCGGACCGGCAATATCAGTCGTCTGATCAAATGTAGGTCCATTGGGATTTTGCAAAGAAGAGAAATCCTTCTCGCCCCAAGATACACTTTGCTGGGATGGCTGAGCGGTTTGCATTAATCCGGTTAGTGTCACACCTTGTGGCGGGGTTTGACTAGCTGTCAGGCTCCGCGCTTGAGGCATGATCGCGAATGTTGTAAGGTGTTGAGTAATCGGACTAGATGAACTGTAAGTTGTGGCAACTGCCTGCAAAAGATTGTTCGAGGCAGTGTCGATGATGATGTCGTTATCCAAAGTGATGCCCCAATCGGAACTTAAATAATTAGCCAGCGGATCAGGATTGGAGCCGAGATTGGTGACGGGCGTCGGGTCTTCCATGACGACGAGTGCGCCTCCATTGGCGACATAAGTTTTTAGTAAAGCTACTTCCTGATCAAGCAAGGGACTCTTTGGGCCGGGAATGACAATCACCTTTGCGTCACTGGGGATACTGTTGGTAGTTGCAAGGTTCAGTGTTTTGAC
>JBAUMB010000267.1:0-4172 GCA_049578465.1 Anaerolineales bacterium | reverse complement strand
CTTGCGCTTCCCAACCCGGACTTCATGGCGAGCGCGTTGCCAAAAAGTTTTCCCACGCTCGCACCGGTCCCCGCGCCGACGTTTCCTTCAGCAGATTCATTCCTCGACGCGTTGAGACAAGCCTGATACCCCATCTCCGCATCCGGGCGAATATTTTTATCACCAAGATTCAAATCATACAAAATCGCGGCGGGCACAATCGGAACTTTGGCAACGCCAGTATTGAATCCTATCTTATGTTCATCAAGATAACGCATCACACCGCTGGCCGCATCCAGTCCAAAAGCAGAGCCGCCTGCCAATACAATCGCATGAACTTTTTCAACGAGGTTGATTGGATTGAGTAAATCCGTTTCGCGCGTGCCGGGTGCGGAGCCACGTACATCCACACCCGCGACCGCGCCTTTGCGACATAAGATCACCGTACAACCAGTCAAAGCGTCATCATTTTGGGCGTGGCCGATTTCAATCCCTGAAACTTCAGTAATTGAATCTTTCGATTTCATTTACTTCAAGATGCGCGCCAACTCAAGAAACTCATCCCATTCTTCTTGGAAAAAATGAACCGTGACATTATTGAGTTCAACATGATACGTGATCTCGCCATCCGGTTCTTCCGCTCTCCAGACAAGATAATTCTCGGTCTCAGCCAGCGTTTGGGTTTTAGGTTCACTATTGTTATCAGACATGATATTCTCCTTTGAAAGTTTTTTTATAAATATATTATTGACTTGATTTGACAAACCGTCCACGCACAGTATGCCAGAAGTTACGAACGGCGGCAAGGATACGGGATATCGAAAGCGGCGGCGGATAGGTAGTCTCGCCTTCCGACCAAGGATCAAGGTCGAGCATTTTCCGCATGATATAACGCCAGAAAAGAGTCACCGTAGCAAGCATCGGCGCGGCGATGATGATACCCAATAGTCCAAGGAACGAAGCGGCGATAAGAGCCGCGATCAAAACCGCAGCAGGATGCACATGCAAGGCATGTGCGATAATGCGCGGCGTGATCAAGTTATCGAAAGTTTGGTCTATCAGGAAAGCAACGGCCACTGAAACAATCGCATACGTGAGCGGCGGGAGTCCGAACGGGCCGCTTCCCTGAAAGTAAGCCACCAATGCAAGGGTGATCCATGTAATCGGCTCTCCGAAATAAGGAACAAATTTCGCCAGTCCTGCAAGAACTGCAATACCGATTACATAGTTCACTCCAAGCAAACCAAAGACAACGAGATAGACGAGAAAGGTAAAGAAAAATATGATCACCTGGCCCCGCAAAAACGCATTCCAGATTAAACCCAATTCATGTCCGAGACGATGAATATCTTCGGTATAACCCGGAATATCCAGCCAAACGATGCCCCGGCGCGTCCCGCCGCTTTCCGAGAGTGCAAAATAAGAGACAAGCAAAACGAAAAGCAACCACCCCAGAAATTGTGCCGCTCCGCCGGCAATCGTGCCGAGAAGCGTGCCCGTTCGTCCAAGCACCGGCTGGATCAGGCTGACCAATTGCTGGCTCAAGGCATTGAGGTCGAGATGACGAAAGTCAAACTGGAACGGACCAAACTGATAGACTTGACCGGCGACTTGCTCGATCATACCGGGAATGACTGTTAAACTATTTTGAACAAATGTAACCAGGTTTTGTATTTGTTGGATCAACCTCACGCCGCCCAACGCCAGCAAGCTAAACAAAAGGCCAAGCAGCAATAGATAGATCAAACCTACCGCGAGACGCCATGGAAAACGGAAAACGCGTTGAAGAAAACTTGCCACCGGATAAAAGAGATATGCCAGAACAAAAGCCAGCAACAACGGTGCGATAATCCCATCGAAGCGAAACAACAGCCAGGCCAAGATGGCGACAAAAGTCAATGCCACCACTAATTTGGTAGTTGAGCCCCAGTTTGGAGAAGAGGATGGTTCAGTTTGATTCATAGACCAATTGATGCGAAAATGACCGTAGTCAATCTGAATTGATTTTACAACCATTCGCTAAAATAAAATGCCCCCGCGAGTTGTTCGCGGGGGCATTTACACGAACTTTATTTGCCACAACCCGTTAAGAATGGGAAGACAGTACACCATAGATAATTCTGGTCAATATACCATGCCGCCACTAAACATAAGCAAATCACCAACAATACTCCAACGACAATCAAGATTGGCAAGGTGTTGTTTCTTTTAACGGGAGTGAGCGGCGTTGAATAATTTTGGGGAGGCGTCGCCGCAACTGGCGCTGGGACAGACGGCATAACCGGCGCCGGCGCGCTTTTGCGAGGAGCCACCATAGTCGCGCCTGCATCAACAGATAACACATCGAACATCAAAACAATTTGTTCGCCCAGCGAAACCACATCCCCCGATTTAAGCACCACCGGTCCAGCCAGCCGCTGACCATTAACAAATGTGCCGTTGGTTGAGCCTAAATCTTCAAGCACATATTTACCGCCCTGGAACGTCAGCCGCGCGTGCTTGCGGGAAATCTCCGCATCGTTGATCGCCACGCCGTTGTTAGAATCGCGCCCAATCGTGAGCTGATCCCCTTCCAGCGGGTAGGTCGCGCCGGGCATCGGGCCGGAACGCATTACAAATTGAAATTGAGCAGCCATGTCTCCTCCGAAAATAATGAATTCCTGCGCTTAGTTTACAGTCATCATGCCAAAAAGTCAATTGCCTTGCTAATTACCCACTGGTACCATATCAAAACCAAATACTTCTTCAAATGCTTGGATAATTTCTTTTTTAACATGGTTCATATTCGGCGGTTGATTCATCAGGTCAGCCAGACTCACCACCGGATACTCCGCCAACCCGCAAGCCACGATGCCGTCCCAATATGACATATCAGGATTGATATTTAATGCAAAGCCATGACGCGAAATACCATGCGCATCCACTTTGACGCCAATTGCCGCGATCTTAGCAGGCTTATTGCGATCTTCGGGACGACAACGCGGACAGCGCGAATAAACATCGGCTTGCACCCACACACCGGTCAACCCAGACCTTTGACCGGCCACCGCTCCGAGACGCGCTAAAGCGATGATCAGCATTTTCTCCAGCTTGCGAACATATCCCACATAATCCGCTTCCGGGATTCGACTCTGTCCATCCAATTTGCCAAGTGGAATTAACGGATAACCTACGAGTTGTCCCGGCCCGTGATAAGTTACATCGCCGCCGCGATCCACCCAATGAACAGCAATTCCTTTTTCTTTGAGTTGCTCTTCATCCCACAAAAGATTCTCTGCGTGACCTTTTCGTCCAAACGTATAAACGTGCGGATGTTCCAAGAGCAGCAAGGTTGCGTCGCGTTTGCCTTCCGCGATTTCAACTGCATACTTCTCTTGTAATTTCCAAGCCTGCTCGTATTCGATCAAGCCAAGATCAAGAACACTAAGATTCATAAAATAAAGATTGGTTTGGAAATTTTATATTTTGTCCGAACCGAACACGCGTTGATACAAATCGGATTCCAACAAGCCGTCCGAATCGCAGCGTTTCTTCAGACTTTTAAATCGCGCGATGGTTTCTTCGCCGAGGAAGCGCGTTGCAGTTTCAGGAGTCGTCTCACTATTTTTTGCAAAATAGAATCGTCCGCGTGCATCCAGAACAATTCGATCAAACTCCTGCAACATCTGACTCAACTTTGCGCGATTCCCTTTTGTCACTTTGAAGTCCATTGCCAGCGAAAAACCATCCACCGCATGAGTCAATAAAAATTGATCGGGACGATGACGCTTGGTCACACCGAGATAAGACGGCAAGCCGCGCTTGAGCGATAGCTTTAGCATTTCTGTCCATGCAGCTTCGGCAGTTTCTTTCGGCACGAACGATTGATACTCGATCAATCCGCCGCGGCCGTAAGACAATTCCCAATTCGGAATATAGTCGAGCAAAAAATGAAAGGCGGCATGAGATTGTCTGAAAATATGGCGCGGCAAACTGGAAATATATTTTCCGGTGTTCACACCCCACGTTCCCAAATTATTCACGAACGGTCCCATGAAATAATGCAGAATCGATTTTGGAAAAACTCCAAAAATACGCGGCGGCAAAACTTGATTCTTCAATTGCATCGTCTTCTGCGGATTCGGATCTTCGCCTTCGTTCAAATAACGCGCGGCGTGAATCTGTCCGCGGCCCAGCCCGCGGCCTCCGGCAGT
>JBAUMB010000266.1:0-14154 GCA_049578465.1 Anaerolineales bacterium | reverse complement strand
CTTCAATACTAACGTTTGTGTATTTGCTCCCCACCCAAACCAATTGGCCCCCATTGGCCGATGGGTTGATCAAAATGTGATAGTTCCCGTTTTTGTATTCCAACGTGTAATCCTGGTTTTTTGCTCTACTCCATCCGCTGGATGGATTTGTAAAATCATCTGTGAGAAGTGTCTTTGTAAAAGGCACTGGTGTCGGGATGGCTTCCGTGGGAACAACTGTATTCGTTGGCGCTGGAACCGCGGTTTGAATTTGGCTTAATGGAGCCGATGCAGTACTGACGATTTGACTGGATTGCTGAACAGCCGAATGCACATTTGAAAACACATAATAAAGGATTCCTCCGACCGCCGCGAGAATCACGCAGGTCAGGATAACCGGGAGGATGAAACTCATGGCGGTCACGCCGACGGTGACGCCCGCGGCAACTTTTCCGGCATTCTCCAAATTTTGGAAAACCTGATCGTTTGGCTGACTCGTTGGAAAATTGTATTGCATCGGTTGAGGTTCGGGTTGCGGTGCATCACGCAATTCTTCCGGCACGATCACCGTACTTCCGCAATACGAGCACTGCACTTCCTTTTCGGCGCCGGAGGTTGTGACCGGCGATCCGCAATTTGGGCACTTGAAAGTTTGAATGCCTGGCATTTCATTCTCCTTATTTTGCGATGAAGATTTTGCTAAATATAGCATATTCAGTGGTCATATTCAATGGGTTATAATCTCATCCTATGAATCAGATTTATCTGGATTATGCCGCGACCACGCCTGTTGATCCGCGCGTTCTGGATGCGATGCTGCCTTATTTTTCCGCTTCTTTCGGGAACCCGTCATCGGTCCACCGTTATGGACAGCAAGCCGAAGCCGCCATCGAGTCCGCGCGTGAGACGATAGCCTCCGCGTTGAATTGCCGCGCGGATGAAATTGTCTTCACCTCATGCGGCTCCGAATCTGATAATCTGGCCTTACGCGGCGCGGCTTTAGCGATCCGCGAGAAGACCGGCGCGAATCGAATTCTCACATCGAAAGCCGAACATCATGCGGTAAGTAAAACCGCCGAACAACTTGAAAAATATTTCGGCTTTGAAACCAAATGGCTGGATGTGGATGAACACGGCCTGGTGCAACCGCAAACCGTTGAGCAAGCGCTGGATGATAAGACCGCGCTGGTATCGGTGATGTATGCGAACAATGAGATCGGCACGATTAATCCGATTCGCCAGATTGCTGAAATTTGTCACCAGCATCATGTTTTATTTCATACGGACGCTGTTCAAGCTGCGGCGTATCTTGATGTGAATGTTAAAGAACTTGGTGTGGATTTGATGTCTTTGGGTGGGCATAAATTTTATGGGCCGAAAGGTGTCGGCGCGTTATATATTCGGCAAGGCACGCCCCTGATTCCATCGCAGACCGGAGGCGGTCAGGAAAATAGTCTGCGCGCCGGAACGCAGAACGTTCCATATATTGTGGGCTTTGCGGAAGCGCTCCGTCTCACTGTTGAGGAAGGCGAACAACGTATTGCTCATGTTAAACCATTACGCGATCAGATAATTGGCAATGTCCTCGAAGCGATTCCTGATTCCCAGCTCACAGGTCATCTGGAAATGCGTTTACCGAATCATGCATCGTTTGCATTTAAAAATTTGGATGGTAATCTTCTTTTGACTCTGCTTGATGCGGCAGGCTTTGCGTGTTCGTCCGGTTCGGCGTGCAAAACAGGAAATCCTGAACCGAGCGAAGTGATGGATGCGATTTGTTTGTCACGCGAATGGGGATTAGGCTCACTACGAATCACACTTGGTGTTCATACAACAGTTGAACAAATCGATTCTTTTGTTAAGGCATTGCCTTCCCTTGTAGCGAAGGCGCGGGAATTATCCAAATGACAAAAGTCGTTGTCGCGATGAGCGGCGGCGTCGATTCGTCGGTTGCCGCGGCTCTGCTCAAACAGCAAGGATATGAGGTCGTCGGCATGATGCTGAGGCTGTGGTCCGAGCCGGGGAAAGAAGATTCGAATCGTTGTTGCACGCCCGATGCGATGGGTTTGGCGCGTCGCGTCGCGGCAAAGTTGGATATTCCATTTTATGTTGTGGACGCAAAAGAAATCTTTCATAACACTGTTGTGAATTATTTTCTCGAAGGTTATGCGCGCGGCGAAACGCCGAATCCATGTTTGATTTGCAATCGTCAAATTCGCTGGGAATTTTTGCTAAATCACGCGCTGACTCTGAACGCGGACTTTATGGCAACCGGACATTATGTAAGAATAAAAGATGAAGATGGGAAGAAAAAATTATTCCGAGCCGTTGATCATTTTAAAGATCAATCGTATGTGTTGCATGTTTTGAATCAAGAGAAATTGAAAAGAGCTTTGTTTCCGGTTGGCGCTTATCCAAAACCTGAGATTCGCAAGATCGCTGAATCATTTGGATTACCAACTGCCTCTCGGCATGATAGTCAGGATTTGTGTTTTCTGGCAGGTGATGATTATCGAAACTTTCTTCAGCGCAACGCGGCGGAGATGTTAAAACCGGGTCAAATTGTTAGGCGTGATGGGGAAGTGGTCGGCGAGCATAACGGACTGGCAAATTACACGATTGGTCAACGAAAGGGATTGGGAATTTCTTCGCCTGTGCCGCTTTATGTTTTGGACAAAGATGCGGCGGCTAATACAGTGATCGTCGGCACGCAGGATGAACTTGGCTCGCGTGAGTTGATCGCAAAAGACGTCAATTGGATTTCAGCGGAAACTCCAAGCGAATCATTTCGCGCAGAAGTTAAAATTCGTTATACTGCCAAGGAAGCCGAAGCGCTGGTCATGCCATTGGATGGTGGGCAAGTCAAAGTCCAGTTTGATGCGCCGCAGAGAGATATCACCGCGGGTCAAGCCGCGGTCTTTTATCAAGGTGACGTTTTGCTCGGCGGCGGAATCATTCAGTGAGATCATAAAAAAAGGAGATTGCTATGAACTATCGCGTTGAATCACTTTTATCGGCTAGACTGTTTCTTTTTCCTCAGCACGTAGACGGGCGGATTTATTTTCTAAGCAACCTTTCGGGACACTTGAGTTTATATGTCATGAATTACGGCGGCTCGATGCCTGAACCGCTTCTGCCTCCGAATATTGCGCTTCAGAATCCCGATCTGATCGGCGGCTATTCTTATTGTGTCTTCCCCAAAATTAAAAAGATATTGGTGATGATCGATCATGATGGCGACGAGAATTATCAGCCGATGCTGATTCCGCTCGATGGCGGATTCCCCGAAGCGACATTTGATAATTATTTTGTCAATCATCGCGTCCATCTTGGGCTGTGCGACAAAGCCAAGAATATTGTTTACTTTTTTGCCGAACGCCGCGACGCGCCGATTCAAGAAACTTATCGCGCCAATTTAAAGACGGGTGAGTTAACTAAAATGGGTGAAAGCCCTTGGGGCTTTTTTCCCGCCGCGCATAATAAAAGTCACACGCAAACATTGATCGGTGAAGGTTACACGGTCGGCGATAGCGTTCTCTATCAATTCAAGGGTGATGAACATAAACTGATCTATGGCAAACGATTGGAAGATCGCGCCGAGGGCGAAGCCGTTCCTTTAAATGGAATCGGCTCTGCTGAATTTGTGCCGAGCGGAAAAGGTGCGATACTTACGAGCGCAGTTTTTGAAGACACCTATAGTTTGGGTTACATCAATTTTGCAAAGCCCGGCGAACTCTTGCCCGTGAAAGTAAAAGGAATTATCCACAAAGGCGCAGGCGAGATGGAACACATCGCTCAATTGGTGGATGATCGTTATCTTGTCCAATACAACATTGACGGTTGTTCATGGGTATATGAAGGAATCTTTAACGAAGAGAAGCTTGAAATAACTTACAAGCATGTTCTTGTTGGCAGGAAGCCGCTGGATAATGGAAAGCTTGAGCATATTGATTATGATGAAGATGCCGATCTTTTTACGATCACATTTTCTACCGCTACTTCGCCGACTCAAATTTATACCGTTGAAGGCAAGGCGCGCAATAAAATCACTTTGCATACCAACGAAAAGATTCTCGGTATTCCGCACGAACATCTATCTATGGGAGAAGACGCATCGTTCACTTCGCATGATGGCTTGCGCGTTTCTGCGCGTTTGTATTTGCCATCCAAAGCGCTCGGCTTCAGCGGACCTCGTCCGGTGGTTTACTACATCCATGGCGGACCTCAGGGACAGGAGCGCCCGGACTTTGCATGGTTCTCCATGCCGCTGATTCAATTCCTCACTTTGCGCGGCTTCGCGGTCTTTGTTCCGAACGTACGCGGTTCTACCGGTTACGGACTCTCGTATACAAAACATGTGGATCGGGATTGGGGTGGTCAAGATCGTTTGGATCATGTCCATGCTATGACAGAAGTTTTGCCGAACGATAAACGTTTGGACGTCAAGCGCGCCGCGGTGGTGGGACGTTCTTACGGCGGCTATATGACGCTTACGTTAGCCGGTCGTCATCCCGACCTGTGGGCGGCTTCGTGCGATATGTTCGGTCCCTACGATCTTTTAACATTCAGCGAACGGATGCCTGAAACGTGGAAACCCTATTATAAAATTGCATTGGGCGATCCTGAAAATCCGAAGGAGAAGGAATTTCTCATTGAGCGCTCGCCGAAGACACATCTAAATAATATGTCCGCGCCGATGTTGGTGATTCAGGGACGCAACGATCCGCGCGTGGCTGCTGCTGAATCAGAAGACTTGGTGCGTGAATTGCAAGCTCAGGGCAAACAAATCGAATTGACCGTTTTTGAAAATGAAGGTCACGATGTGTTGAAATATGAAAACCGCGTGACTTGCTATAATGCCATCGCCGACTTTTTTGCGAAGCATTTGAATCCATAAACAGACTTTGGTTATGACCGTTCCATCTATTGCACTCGGTTTAGTTGTCGCTTTGTTGATCGGCGCGCTGTTTCATCTTTTTCTCGGCGGCGGATTGGGACGGTTGGTTCTATATCTCATCTTGTCGTTGATTGGTTTTGCATTAGGTCAATACCTCGGCAGTTGGCAAAGTTGGTTTTTGTTTCCGATTGGAACGCTCAATCTTGGAATGGCAGTAATTGGCAGTTTGATATTTCTTTTCGTTGGCTATTGGTTCAGTTTGGTGCGAGTCCGCCCCAATAACGGGGATGATGCGATATAATGCGGCGTTTGGAAATCTAATAGCGAGGCTAAATAATGTCTTTTGTAAACTTTCTGATTGATGTATTTCTACATCTCGATACACACATGGCCGCGGTCATCGCGCAATACGGCGCATGGACATACGGCTTGTTATTTTTTGTGATCTTCATGGAGACCGGCTTTGTGGTCACGCCGTTCCTGCCCGGCGATTCGCTCATCTTCGCGGCTGGCGCTTTCGCGGCAATCGGTTCGATGAACCTCTGGCTGCTGCTGATTCTTTTGATGATAGCTGCCATCGCCGGTAACACTGTCAATTATTGGATTGGTTATCGCCTTGGCGATGAAGCGAAGAACGTAAAATGGATCAAGCAAGAATACATGGATCGCACGCATTCTTTCTTTGAAAAATACGGCGGGAAAACTATTTTTCTAGCGCGCTTTATTCCGATCATTCGCACCTTTGCGCCGTTCGTTGCAGGCGTTGGCAAAATGCCCTTCGATTATTTTTCAATGTATAACGTTACAGGTTGTGTGGCGTGGGTGGCGCTCTTCACGTTTTCCGGTTATTTCTTTGGGAACATCCCATTCGTGCGCGATCATTTCTCTATCGTTGTGATCGGCATCGTCGTGGTGTCGCTTCTTCCGGCCGTGTGGCAGGCATGGAAAGCGCGCAGCGAAGTTAAAGTTCAGCATGCTTAATCATATCGGTCGGATTGAATTCCAATCTGACCGATAAATTATTATATTATGAAACGTTGGGCGATTTTCTTCGGGCTTTTTATGGTTTTGATCATCATCCTTGCCGACACAGGGCATATGGGTTATCTCGGTAGAGTGTATGATTTTCCATACGGCGATAAGGTCGGACACTTTACTTTATTCGGACTGCTGAGCTTCGTAGTTAACTTGAGTGTATTCGAGGCGCGTCCGCTCGCGGATAAGAAGCGCCTCGCCGTTATCACCAGTTTGATCCTGGCCTTGTTCATTGGCCTCGAGGAATATTCGCAGCGCTTTTTCCATACGCGTAATTCGGACATTTTTGATTTTCTTGCAAGTTGTGCGGGCGTGACTTTCTTTGCCTGGCTGGCTTACCGGTTAAAAAAATAGACGCGACGCATATGCGTCGCGTCTATTTATGATGTGCTTTATTACGGCAACAGTTGCAAATGTCCTTCAGTTTGTTGAATGACTGTTTGCTGATCCCACAACATCGAATAATATTGAATATTCGCCCACATCGTGGTCATGTCATCATAATGTTTGTTGTACGCGTGACCAGATTCGCCGGTGGTGTGAATCGTCAAGGAATTATTCAAGTTACTCAAATCCACAATCATGCGCATGGATGGCAGATCAGTAACCGTGTAATCCTGACCGACATTCGCCCAGGCGGTGGCATTGACGATGTTGCTTCCGCCGCTGGTTTGGAATGGACCGCGGTCAAATAATGAGTCAATCAATCCAATGCCGGTTGTGCCCAGCGTCTCGTTTTGGAATGTGGCTGTATGCATCTCGCCCCAGCTCCATTTGGTCATGTCGCTTCCATATCTACCTTCCAATTCGCTGACTGCTTCGCTCCACGATTTCTTGATGATGTCATCGCGTGTCTCGATCACATTCTTGGTGGTTTTATCATCCCAGAATGGATCGGTCGGATTCTTGGCAAGGTTGCGCATGACTTCATTCCACTGCGAACCATCGTCAGGCCAGTACGCTTTCGGTAGATCGTCATCGAAAGTGTTGGATAGCAAATGACTCCAGAAGGCTTCGAAGATCGCGGCGGAGGATGAATTCGCTGTGGCTTGATAATCCCAATTCTTTAACAAATCAAGCGCGGCGGCGTCGTTGCCCGTGAATTGATTGCTCATTTGTTGAAGCAACGGCACAAAGGGCTCGGCATTGGAGTCGTAATCATCGCCTTGCATTTTCTGGATGTAAGCCAGATCAATTTTTCCGGGTGCGTTCTTGATCAGGTTTACAAGTCGATTGGCGCGGAATCCATAATTCCAATCGGCGGTGATGAAATACGGATAATTATTTGGCGCGACCTGATTGTTGGCGGTGACGATATAACCTTCGGCAGGATTATAGGTGTAGGGCAACTGATCGAACGGAATGAATCCGGTCCAATCATATTGACCCGTCCAACCGGGAACCGGATAACGTCCATCGCCGCTTTTTCGAATCGGGACATCTCCGGGCATTTGATAACCGATGTTGCCGGATGTATCCGCGTAAATTAAATTCTGCGCCGGCACATGGAAATTTTGCGCGGCGGCGCGGAAGTCATCCCAGTTCTGAGCTTTGTCGAATCCCCAAACCGCTTCAAAGGGCGTCGACGGCGTAAGCGCGGTCCATTCCAAGGCAATCACGTAATTATCAGGCAGAGAGATTCCAGATTTATTTTTGAATGGAATGAAATCCGGAGCGTTATCAGAATTTGTATTTTCCAACGGACCGTATGTATCCGAGATAACCGGACCATGATCTGTTGAACGCACGGTGATCGTGACTGGACTGCCGCCTACAACATTAATTGTTTCCGTGTGCGTCTGGAAGTTAACCCATTGTCCGTTTTGCATATATTGATTCGGATTCGATGGATTCACTTTTTCGATGAACAAGTCCATCACATCGGCGCCATTGTTGGTGAAGCCCCAAGCAATTTTGTCGTTATGCCCGATGATGACACCCGGCACACCGGCGAATGAAAAGCCGGCTACTTCAAACGGGCATTGATCGCTTTTTGGCATACAATGCAAATCCACTTGATACCAGATCGATGGCATTTGGATTTCGAGATGCGGATCGTTGGCGAGAATCGGTTTGCCGGTGGTGGTCAATGCACCAGAGACAGTCCATGAGTTGGAACCGATTCCATCGCTCGCGGGTCCTAGCGCGGCATTGAGTAGTGAAGCGTTATGTTGAAGCGCCGAGAGAGTCGCATCGGGAATTTGAAATTGTGCTTTATCTTGAAGTGATGATGAAGCGGATGTTCCATTCCCAATCTTATTAACGATGATTGGATGATAGGATTGATAAGACGGAAAGAGCTGATCGATCTGTTGAGGCGTGAGAGTCTTGAGCAGAACGGCGCGCTCGATCTCTTCATCCATGTTGCCGCGCAAATCCCAAGCCATGGCTTTGCCCCAAGTGAGACTATTGACCGGAGTCCACGGCGCGATCTTGTAATCGGGGCTGAGTAATTTCAACACGGCATATTCAAGACTCAGCGCGGTTCCGTTGTGATCTTTTAGATAGGCGTTGACGCCATCGGTATAAGCATCGAGGATGGCTTTCGAGTCGGGGCTTAGCATCGCGTATTCCTGTTGCGCGGTTTCTTCCCAGCCGAGCGTGCGAAGAAACGCATCGGTCGAGACTTGACCGTTGCCGAACATCTCCGAAAGCGAACCAGAACCGATGTGCCGCCAGGCGTCCATTTGCCAGAAGCGATCCTGCGCATGGACATAACCTTCGGCGAAGAATAGATCGTGTGAAGTGGTGGCATAGATGTGCGGGATGCCTATGTTGTCGCGGTAGACATCCACTGTGCTATTAAGTCCTGTCACATGGATCGAGCCGTCAATTTGTGGAAACGATTGCGGTGCGACTTTATCGGGCAGATAACTTTTGAAATAATAAGTTGCGACTCCGCCCAACACTAAGGCGATGATCAATACCCCAATTAATAACCGACCCAAAATCCTGCCCAGTTTTTTCATGGCACCTCCAAGGCGACAACGTAGTCGCAGACTAAAAATTTTTGTGATTTTACACTGAATTCATCCTATCGAATTTGTGCGCTCAATGGCAAAGCGATATTGATCGCCAGGTATATGAAGGTAATCATGCCAAACGAGACTTTATCGAACAGCCGCGAAAACTCCTTGTCGTTGGCGGCAAAGCGCGCCGAGATCACGGTTTGGATCATGCAAACAAAGATGGTAGCGAGTCCTAAAAAGTTGATGATGTCCATCAGCGTCATCGTGCCGGTATCGGGCAGGTAGGTGGATGTGATGTACGAATTCGCTACCGCCGCGAAGAATCCGCCGACCAGCAGTTCGATGCGAATCTCTTCGTGTGATTTGAAGAAACCAGCGAGCAATGCT
Source organism: Anaerolineales bacterium (assembly GCA_049578465.1). Lineage (GTDB taxonomy): Bacteria > Chloroflexota > Anaerolineae > Anaerolineales > Villigracilaceae > Fen-1038. The sequence goes on along the minus strand of JBAUMB010000266.1, from coordinate 4,887 downwards.
ACTCCGACCGCCGCGAACAACGCTTGGAATAATTTAAGGTAGAAGCCGAAGCCGAAACGATTGATAAAGATTCCGAATCCGAATTGAGTCGCATCTCTTTGCGCGGCAGGATTCCCATAAGTTGAATTGGCGGCGATCGTCTGCACGCCCATGATCGTTCGGCTGATCACATAACCGGGGATATGCACAGCGGGGTCAACGCTTGAGTTGACGCGATCCGCAATATATTGAATCTGCGGATGCAATGGGTCCTGGATGAACAACGTCAGCAGATGATCGTCCACCGGATAGCGCGTCACATTGAACGGATACGTGATGCTGGCTGATACACGATATAACTCATAGTGCTGATTTCCATTAACTTCATTGATGATTTGCTGATTGCTGACGATCGTTCCATTTACGACTTGAAACGCTTGACCCGGGTTGAAGGTCGGATCGTCTGCAGGGGTTTGCCATTTGAACCAAACGTAAAAGTCCGCGCTCCACGCTACGTTCTTGATCGAAAAGTCAGACACCTTTTCAATCGAGATTCCCACTTGCACCGGCACTTTACCATTGGAGCCTTGGCTGCCAATTCCTAAAATTCTTTGGTAATCATTAAACGCCTCATTCCGATTTTCAAGTGCAGGGCGGAAAGTAAACCAGGCTGCCAATAAACCAAGCACGACTAAAAGAATAATCCATCCGATCAAGAATTTGCGATGAGACATGTCTCCTCCGGTAAAAGTTTCAACGATTATACAACATTCACTATTTGATACAATGAGATGAATGATGCAGACTCAAAATATCAATCGCGATGAGTGGACTAAGTTGATTCTTGGTCTGACCATTTTCTTGAGCGTCATCCTCCGCTTCTTTCCGGGACTGATGGCCGGATTCCCGTTAAACGACGGCGGCATGTTCCTTGTGATGTTGCGCGAACTCAAGACCAATCATTTTCTCATCCCTGCATTCACTTCCTATAATTATTCCAATATTCCTTTTGCTTATCCTCCATTTGGATTTTACGCGGGCGCGCTTCTCAGCGTGATTGGAATTCCAGATTTGCAAATTCTGCGTTGGTTGCCGGTCCTAATCAACATATTGACCATCCCTGCATTCTTTCTATTTGCTGAAACTTTATTGGAAGATCGCCCACGCGCTGCAATCGCTGCTGTCTTTTACGCGCTAGCTCCCGTTTATGGCTGGGAAATTATGGGCGGCGGTTTGACGCGTTCCTTTGGTGTGTTGTTCATGTTGCTGGCGCTTCACTTTGCGGTGCGATCCTTTAAAATAGGTTCATGGCAGTCTGTATTCTTGGCATCCCTCTTTGGCGGATTGAGCGTGATGAGTCATCCGCAGACCGCCATTCATGCCGCGTTTGGCATCGCCTTCTTTTGGGTGTTTACCAAACATTCATGGAAGAAATTATTACAGGCTTTTGTGTTGGCAGTGCTTGCCGGAGTTGTCTGCGCGCCGTGGTGGCTGACGGTTTATTTGCAACATGGAATCGCACCATTTATCAGCGCGGCAAGCAGCGGTGTGCACGATTTATCGCCGCTGAATGTTTTCGTCGGCGATTTATTCGCGCGCGATACATTTATCCCGATTTTGATGTTCCTGCGCGTGGCGGGAATTATTTGGGAGGCGGCGCATCGTCGATTCACTCTCGTGCTTTTGGCAGTGCTCGCTTATTTTTTGGACCAACGCAGTGCAGGCACAACTTCATTTCTAGCGTTCTCGCTTTTATGCGGAATCGGTTTTGCGGATGCATTACCTTTTGTGGTGAACTGGTTGAAAAACATAACTACAAGTACACGTCATGCTGAGGCGCAACGCGACGAAGCATCTCGTTCTTCATTAAAGGAGGAGACCCTTCGCTATGCTCAGGGTGACATTTCGAAAAACTTTTTTCAATTGCGCTGGCTCAACCCAACTCTGATCGTTGTGATGTTTTATCTTTTCTTGGAATGCGGAGTATATTCCTTTGTGTTGGTCAACACCAGCTTGCATACGCCGGCGCCGTTCCAAGCGATGCAGTGGGTGAGTGAAAACACTCCTCTAAATAGCCGATTCCTTTTGCTAACCGGAAGTTCCGGCATTATGACTGATCCAATTCAGGAATGGTTCCCGGCATTGGCTCAACGCGAAAGCCAGACGACCATGCAAGGCTTGGAATGGAATTTGAATAAAGATTTCTTTCCGCGCTTGCAGAGTTTAATTACTTTGCAGGCTTGCACGAATTTGGATTGCGTAAATAATTGGTCAGCAAATATAGGCTTGAGCTACGACTATCTATTGATTCAAAAGTCGAATGCGACGCTTCCCTTATTGAATTCGGTAAAGCTGAATATGGGCTATGTTCAGGTTTACGAGAATTCGTCAATCGTTATTTTTCAAAAGCGATGACACAGAAACGAGACGTTCAGGTGAACATTTCTTTTCTAATTGAAAGCGTATCCATTTTTCATTTTGTAGCCGCCTTCCCAGCAGCGGATATTTCTCGCCCGGCCGCTAGTCGGATAGCGGCGTGCAATTCCTCAGCTTGTGGTGGTTTGATCAGATAGTCGCAAGCGCCTGCCGTCATGGCTCGCCGCAGGTAGCTGGTAGTATTCTGAACACTGATCATGATAACTTTGGCGAAGGGATGCTTCCGGCGGATTGCTTCGGTCGCAGTGATACCGCCCATGCTGGATATACTAATACAAATGGTTGTCACATCCGGCAGCAAGGCATCGAATTTCTCGACGGCTTCCACACCGTCTGAGGCTTCGCCAACAATCTTGATATCAGTTTCGCTGTTGAGCAGTTTGCGAATGTGCATCCGTGTATCCGCAGCATCGTCAACTACCAAGACCCGAATGGGAGCCTGATGGCTTCTGTTCACTTTTGCCGGTGGCTGCTTTGATTGTCTCCGTCGGGCTTGTTCAAAGAAAACACGGATCCATTCCTCGTGTGTTGATGCGTCTGCTTCGTTATCAGCGCGACGATGTTCCGCTTCAGTCCGTTCTCTTTGTCCTCGTTCGTAACTGGGACGCGGCTGCTCTTCTTCGGCTGGTTTGCGCCGTCGAGGTTCCTCGGTTGGTCGCGGTCTCTCTGCTTGTTTAACTCTCGAGGCTTGCCCTGAAAGCTTGCGGTCATATTCGGCGCGTTTCGCGGAATCCTTGAGAACGCCGTATGCGATGTTGACCTGTTTGGATTTCTCTTCGGCTTTAGCTTTTTGCTCGGGGTTGCGAAATTTGTCCGGATGCCAGGCCTGAATCAAGAAATAGTATTGCTCCCTAATTTCTTCTTGGGTGGCCGTTGGTGGTACTTCTAGGATGGCGTAGTAGTCTTTCATTGCATCAGGGCATTGCGAGAGTATTTGAAATTGCTTGGATGATTATCACACCGATAGATGGTTTTGATCGTACGTGGTGACGAAGAGATAGGACTTGCCAAATGGAGGCTGGCAATCATTAACGCTGGGAACCTAACGGTTCGAGGTTCATATCCTAATGACATGGACTTTAGATATAAGTAATTAGGATTTCTCTTTTCGGATTTCTGTTCCAACATCTTCAATGATAGATAAGAGATTATCAAATGTGCCTTTACCACCTATATAGTCCCAAAACTCATCAGCCATCAATATATCTTCACTCATATCCATTATCTGATTAGTAAAGCCATGTTTATACTCTGCGCGAGTAATGAAGGGGTTATATGGAAATGCTAAAAAAGCCTTTGGATTTTCTCCCCTCATCAAAGTCATAAAGGTAAGAATTTTCTTTTTTGTTTCCGCACAAACATCTAAATTTGGTAGTGGGCTTTTTATTTCAGCGAAGAAGGGACCTCCAACAAAATCACCTATATAAATATCCGCAACAGTTCGTATCTCTACAGGTGCCTTTTTATCTGTGCTTGAAAATGTCTTATCGATTTCAGCCAACTCATTTTTTCGATTTGGGGAGCGTTGATTGGTTCTTAACTCAGTTACAATACGATCAATTATGTTAGCTGTTTTGACAGGAACATTTCCGCGGATTGGTTTTTCTCTAGTTACATCCTTATATTTTTCTATAGCAATAGTTTTAGCTAGCTCTGGATATAAGTGCATTCCCATTTTCGTTACTACTGATCTTTCTTGTTTAAAGGCAATTAATCCAAGTTCATCAAAAAATAACCTATGAAAAGGATAGGCCTTTTTCAACTTTTCAACATCGTAGTCCTTCAGAGAATTTTGAGCAAAGTTTTTTAGGAGAGCATGAACTATTTCAACGGTCTCTTTCTTCACTTTTATCTCCTAATTAAGGCTTACGCCAAATATATACAGATTCAAAAAACTCACTTGATCTTCGACCTGTTCGACGGTTAACATGACGGTTAATTATGGCTTCAACATCAACTCCACACAACTTAGCAATATCATCATATAAGTTATATCTATCACCTGCTACAACTATCAACTTCCCACCTGTAGGCATTGAGGTGACTGCTCGGCGCATAACGTCAGCAATCATATTTTTATATTCTTCTTGCGCCTTTTTGCCCGCTCCCTTTTTTGCAGGTCCGATTTCTGCGGCGCTTTGATCTTGCAAACCCAGCAACTCATAAGCATATCGATGTTGTTCATGATAATCTATCAAACCAACATAAGGGGGACTAGTAATTACGCCATCAACATAGGGAAAACTAGCTTTGCTACTATCTTCGTTATATATATCAACACTAGCATTTGTTCTCTTTGATGCAAATTCTTCTAAGCGCTTCATAGTATCAAGGCTATATCTCTTCAAAAACTGATACGCTGTACTTGTTGGCTGACAGGTTCGACCATGTTTGTAGCACCAATAAGGCTCTATCTGAGGCTTCTTGGGAAAATCTAAATCGAAGTGAGTCGTAAGGCGTGCAGAACGCGCA
>JBAUMB010000265.1:0-2269 GCA_049578465.1 Anaerolineales bacterium | reverse complement strand
GGAACAGACCGAGCCGCGATCATCATGCGCTATTGGAACGATTGCTCTGAATCTGAAATTGCCGAGGCTTTGCATTTGACAGTTAGTGCGGTCAAATCCCGGCTGCATCGGGCGCGGCGCGAACTGGCTGGATTGTGGCAGGAAGATAGTCCACGGCAAAAAACTGAAAGGAGACCTCATGAATCACCGGCCTTTTGAAGATTGGCTCTTGGAAGATCAACATCTTAGCTCTGAACAAGAGCGCGAATTGCAAGTCCATTTACGAACTTGCACAGCCTGCACAACCATTGCCGAATCAAATTTAGCGTTACATTCGACGCGCATGATCTCACCGTTAGAAGGTTTTGCGTCCCGCTTCGAGACGCGCCTCGCTAAGAATCGCAAAGCTATGCACGTTCGACAAATTATCGGCATGTCGATTTTCGTCGTAGCCGCCATGGGATTTCTTTATTGGTTGGCCAGTCCATTCATCCAGGCAATGATGCGTTCGCCCGCCGATTGGATCACGAACGTGGTCGGCGATTTTCTTTTTGTTTTAACTTCCATCCAAGCGTTAAGCGAAGCGAGTCATGTGTTCTTACGCGTTCTATCGGATCTTGTTTCGCCAGTGAGTTGGTTTGTGATTTTATTTTTATTAAGCGGCCTCGGATTGCTGGAGGTTCTATCCTTTTGGCAATTTACCCGAAGGCCGCAAGGAGTATAACGATGAAAAAATTATTATATGCGTTACCGATATTGATCTTATTGCTGATGCCCATTGTCCCGGCTTATGCTTTCACAGGAAACCTCGATGGCCGTGTGATCTTCGGACAGAGTTTTACACTGAAGAGCGGTGAAACTTTGAACGGGGATCTGGTTGTCTTTGGAGGCGCTGCGACGGTTGAGGAAAACGCGACGGTAAAAGGCAATGTAGTAATCATCGGCGGGAGTTTGGTTATGGATGGTCAAGCCACAGGCGATGCCGTTGTGATCGGCGGCTTGATGACGATGGGCGATAAATCATCGGTGGCTGGGAACGTCACCACTGTCGGCGGCTCTTTGCAGCGCGCGGCAGGCGCACAGGTCGGCGGTCAGATCGTATCAAACGTTCCAGCGCCCAATGTTCAAACTCCGGCGACCCCAAACATCCCTGCTCCTCGGCCTTCTATTAATATAGGACTCAATCTGATCTTGCGTGCTTTCGGCGTGTTGGGAACTGCGATTGTTTTCGCAGCGTTGGCAATGTTGCTCGTCATCTTCCTACAGCCGCAACTCGACCGCGTGGCGCAAGCGATTGTCACTGAGCCGATCATCGCAGGCGGCATCGGATTGCTAACCACTTTTATTTCACCGATAGCTTTGTTGATTCTGGTTGTGATTTTGGTACTGACTCTGATCTTAATCCCTGTCGCTGTCCTTGCAGTTTTTGTATGGGCTACCCTGATCGCGCTGGCATGGCTATTCGGCGTCATTGCCCTTGGCCTGGAAGTCGGCGAACGATTTACGAAAGCCATTCATCAAAGTTGGGCGCCGGTACTTTCAGCCGGTTTTGGAACGTTCCTATTGATGTTCGTAGTCGGCGCGTTTGGGATGATTCCGTGCATTGGCTGGATCCCTGAGTTTCTTATTGGGATGGTTGGCATCGGCGCAGTGGTGATGACGATGTTTGGATCGCGGCCGCTCCATCGTCCCGCTATGATCGCATCTTCACCCGAGCCGTCAGCGGCTGGCACTCCACCGATCCCTCCAGCATCTTGAAGTTTCTCCGCTAAAAATCCGCCTCGACAATTGATCGAGGCGGATTTGTTTTCTACATTTACTTTTGCAAAATTAATTTATATAACCTCACGTTGTTATACGTGGGATCAAAATCATAATTGGGCGGAGAATAGATCAACTGCGGAATAACCACAACTCTTGCATGGTCGGCGATGAATTCAACAACACTAGCCCGCAAATTGACTTTGACCATGAGATACACATTATCATTCTGATAAAACCCCGCCGGTAATGACTGAACGTTAAATTCGTGCAGCGCGTTGTAATAGGATGGAGAAAACGTAAGCCAGCCCATCTCGATATATTGTGCGCTGGGTAAATCCAAAAACATCGGGTTGGACCACACCAAAGGAATACCCATCGCGGGAGCAACGATCAGCGCGTTGCTTTGGATCTTTCCCTGCGCCTGTAAAGTTCTTATATCGGATAATTCATTTTGATAAGCGGCTTGTCGTTGCACATTCAATTTCGTTGTAGTCATAGCATAATTCAAAGCGAACAAGGTCGCTAC
>JBAUMB010000264.1:0-13013 GCA_049578465.1 Anaerolineales bacterium | reverse complement strand
GTGTGGTGTATATTGAACGGCGTCAATATAAACCAGTGTTCCCACATCATGCGCCATCTTCACGATCTTGGCAACTGGATTGATCGTCCCAAGCGAATTAGAAGCATACCCAACAGCTAGAAATTTGGGTTTTCGTTCCAATGCTTTTTGCAAATCTTCCAATTTCAATGTGCCATCTTCCACATCGAATTCAACCCAATTGACCTTAACGCCCCGATCCTGTGCAGCCAGTACCCAAGGAGTGACGTTGGCATCGTGGTCGAGGCGCGTGACCACGATCTCGTCGCCTTCTTTCCATTCCTGCGAGATCGAGCGGCTGATGTGAAGGGTGAGGGTCGTCATGTTATTGCCAAAGATGATCTCTTCAGGAGACGCGGCATTGTAGAAGTCGGCCATGGCATGGTGGGCTTCATCGAGAATGGAATCCGAAGCAATACTAGTGGCAAAAGCACCTTCGTGGTTGGCGTTGCATTCCAATAAATATTTATTGATGCGATCCAGAGATTGCTTTGCAATTTGGGTTCCCCCAGGATTGTCGAAAAAAATAGCGGGACGATTGAGCGATGGGAACTGGCTTCGAATGGCGGATAGGTCGAGGGTCATGTAGTGGTCTCCGAAACAAAATGTGCGATTTGCTGTTTGGATTATAGTCCATCACTCATCGGAAGGAGTTTCGGGTCAAGATCGTCTATTCTACAGGTTGCCCGATCACCAGCCGAACTGTAAAGGTCAGAAAGTCTTGTGAATTGCGCACCTCAGTATAAGTTTTTTGGTCCACACGCCGGAATTCTATATGGCAAGCATGAACTGCTGAAAAAATTATTTGCATACAAAGTACGTCCCGCCACGAATCATCTGCCCGGCAAATTCGAAACCGGCACGCAAAACCATGAAGGTATCGCCGGTGTGCTCGGCGCGGTGGAATACTTTGCATGGATCGGTAAAGAGTTTGGCGTTGACAATAAATCGCCCACCAATTATTCGGGCCGCCGACTTGAATTAAAAAAAGCGATGGATGCTATTCGCGCTCACGAAATCGAAGTGAGCCGTGCGCTTCTTTCCGCCCTGCAATCGGTTCCTGGATTAACCATCTTTGGTCTCACCGACGCGAATCGCCTCAATGAACGCGTGGCAACCTACTCGTTCCGTTTAAAAAATCTACATCCGCACAAAGTTGCCGAGAAACTTGCCGAGCAAAATATCTATGTTTGGGATGGAAATTATTACGCTATCAATGTCACTGAACGATTAGGATTGGAAGACAGCGGCGGTATGGTGCGCGTCGGCGCCGTGCATTACAACACCTTGGAAGAAGTGGAACAACTGAAACAAGCGTTGATGAGACTCAGCGTTTGATTTGAATCTATATTGAATTAATTGTATACTTGTATCGGGCACCATAGAAAGGAGCCGGTATGTTTGAATACGTTTTACTTGCCGTGGACGGGTCTGAACATTCCATGCGCGCCGCAAAAGAGGCTGGCGATTTGGCGCGCGCTATGAAGTCAGAGATTGTGCGCATTGTTGTGGCATACGACAATATCCCGCCTTATTTGGGTGAACCTAATCTTCAACAAGCGATCAATGCGCGTCTCAAAGAAGCGAATGGGATTCTCGAAAAAGCACAGGATGCTGTCGGGAAAATCCCCGGAGAAGTCCACACTGAATTGATCGAGGGTCCCGCCGCGGAAGCAATTATCAAGATTGCAAAAACACGCGGCAGTACGGTCATCGTGATGGGCTCGCGCGGGCTAAGCACCATTGCCGAATTGGTGCTCGGAAGCACCAGCAATAAAGTGGTCAGCCACGCATCGTGCCCGGTGTTGATTGTCCGCTAGCGCGCTGTTCGGCTTGCATGAAATCTTCGGGCGTATTGATATTTGAAAATGCAAGACCATCAGCATCATAACGATTAATTTCTTCAGCCGTTAGTATTCGCATCTTTATTTGCGAAAACCACGCGTCCATGCGCCATTTATCAGAAGCGATTGCGGTCTCGATAGCCGGGATGCAGGTCTCGCGGCGATAGACCGCGTGAAGCGGCTCATAACCTTCATCCGTTTTTGCGATAACAACATCCGTTTCTTCGTTGATTAAAATATCGGAAGCGGCTTTAAAAAGTTCGGCGTTGGCAAACGGCATATCGCAAGCCGCGACTGTAACGATGGAATTCTTCGCGGAAAATAATGCAGTGTAGAGTCCGCCTAATGCGCCGCGACCCGGCTTGAGGTCCGTGAAGAGCGGAAGATTGAGAAAGGCATAATCATCCGGATGATTTGTGGTCACAAGCAATTCGTCCGCAATCGGCTGCAATCGTTCGATCACGCGTTGAATCAATGGGCGGCCCAAAAAAAGTTTAAGAGCCTTATCCTGTCCCATGCGCGAGGATTGACCACCTGCTTGAATGACAACACTTAACATAAATAGGATTATAATAGCAAAATTATTATTGGTTTATTGTTGTAGGAGATGTGGATGTCCACATTGGCAAATACGCTGGATCAATTGACAGTCGAAGGGACTCTTTATGAGCGCCTGCCTGATGAATCCGTGCGATGTTTTGCCTGTGGGCATCGTTGTTTAATTCGCAAGGGCAAGCGCGGAATTTGTCAGGTGCGATTTAATGAGGGAGGAAAATTGCGCGTGCCGTGGGGTTATGTCGCGGCTCTGCAATCCGACCCAATTGAAAAGAAACCATTCTTTCACGTGATGCCCGGCTCGAACGCGTTGACGTTTGGAATGCTGGGTTGTGATTATCACTGCGGATATTGTCAGAACTGGCTGACGTCACAGGCTCTGCGAGATCCGGCCTCGGATGAATCGATTAATTTCATTCGCAAGATTTCGCCAAAGGGGATGGTGGACGCTGCTCGACGCACGCATGCTTCCGTGGTGGTCTCTTCATATAATGAGCCGTTGATTACCAGCGAGTGGGCCGTTGGAATTTTCAAGGAAGCCAAAGCCGCAGGTTTGATGTGCGCGTATGTCTCGAATGGAAATAATACACCCGAAGTTATGGAATATATTCGCCCTTATATCGATGCTTATAAAGTGGACTTGAAGTCTATGAACGATAAGAACTATCGTACCTTAGGCGGCGTGCTTCAACATACATTGGATGGAATCAAACGCGCATATGATCTCGGCTTATGGGTTGAGATCGTTACTTTGACCATTCCCGGCTTCAACGATTCAAATGAAGAGCTCTGGGATGCGGCGAGATTCATCGCCAGTGTTTCAAAGGATATTCCGTGGCATGTCACCGCATTCCATAAAGATTATAAAATGACCGAGCCGGATAACACGCCGGCGCGGACTCTCCTGCGCGCCGCTGAGATCGGACGCGAAGCTGGTCTCCATTATGTTTACTCTGGTAATCTGCCGGGGCGCGTCGAAGAATATGAAGATACATTTTGTCCGCAGTGCAATGCAAAATTAATCAAGCGATCCGGCTATGTGATTTTGGAATATCACATTACGGCATCGGGTCAATGCCCATCCTGCGGAACGAAAGTTCCCGGCGTGTGGCCGCAGAATCCGTCCAAAGTCCAATTGGACGGATATGGAGTCCCAATTCCGGTATATTGACAGACGCATTTTGCTGTATAATCATGCAATCTAAAAAACTTGGAAGGAGGTGAGATTCAACTCTCACACAAACAATAATTGCGAATCGTTTGTCGAATCCAAAGTGGTTTAGTTTTCCGAACCAAAGTGGTAGGTGTGTAATTCCTACCCAATTCTAAAAATTCTCTGTAGGAGGAGAAACCGTGAATCGTAAACTGTACGCTTTGCTCGCTGTGCTTATTCTTGCCAGCATGGTATTGGCGGCTTGCGGCTCGGCCGCAACCCCAACAGCTGCTATGCCAGCTGCCACTGCAATGCCTGCTGCTACTGCAATGCCTGCTGCTACTGCAACGTCCGCGCCGAAAATTGTAACTCTTGCATACTCGCAGGAGCCTGATAACTTGGGCGGATTTTTCACCCAGATGTCGTATTCCGTTTGGATTGACCAAATGATCACGATCAGCCTGTTCAAGTGGGATGCGAAAGATAATCTCATTGCAGATCTGGCTTCAGAAGTTCCATCCACAACCAACGGTGACATTTCAGCAGATGGTTTGACCATCACGTTGAAGCTTAAGCCGAACCTCAAGTGGTCCGATGGCCAGCCGATCACCTCCAAGGATATTCTTTACACTTGGCAGATGAACGTGGACCCGAAGAACGCAGTGCTCAGCCGCGCAGGCTGGAGCCAAATTACCGGCATTGACACGCCCGATGACCAGACGGCTGTCGTTCACTTCTCATCTCTCTATCCGCCTTGGGATACGCTCTTCGCAGTCGGCGCAAACACCGGCTCTCCGCTTCTGCCCCAGCATCTTCTGCAAGGCAAGGAAGGCTTGGAGAAAGATCCTGAATCGCATTTGCCATCTGTCTTCTCCGGACCCTTCATGGTCAAGGAATGGGTCGCTGGCGATCATATGACCTTGGTCCCCAACCCCAACTATTGGCAAGGCGCTCCAAAACTTTCTCAGATCAACATCAAGTTCGTTCCTGATCCTGAAACTGCTCTCGCAGCTTTGAAGAGCGGCGATGCGGATCTCGTTCCTGATCTAGCTGCCTCTGACTTGCCCACCCTCAAGCAAATGAACTCCGATACCAGCGGCAAGGTCGTTTCACGCAGCGATGGTTCTGGCGACTTCGAGCACCTGTTCTTCAACCTCGGCACCACTGCTGGGCAACAAGAAAACGGTCAAACAGTCGGCCAAAGTGACGTGAACGGCTTCTGCCCGTTCCAAGATCCCAACGTCCGCAAGGCGATGGCCCTTGGTATGGATCGCGATACCTATATCAAAACCTTGCTATTCGGTGGCGCCCAGAATATTGCCACGTTGTGGCCGAACTCGATTTGGAACGATTCAAGCCTGACACCTTATCCGTTTGATCCGACTACAGCCGCTTCACTATTGGATGCCGCTGGTTACAAAGTTGGTTCCGATGGCATTCGCGCCGGTACCTGCGATGGTAAGCCTGTAAAATTCGACAACGTTGGCCTAGAGACCACCACCAAGCAACTCCGCGAAGATTATGGTGGAGCTATTCAAGCTGACTTAGCAAAGCTCGGCATTACGGTCAAGACGAACTTCCTCCCGGCCGGCACATTCTTCGGTTCCTATTCTGCTGGCGCCGATATGCCCACTGGCAAGTTCGATATGGCTATCTACACTACCGGCTTCTACCCCGATCCGTACAGCGATAACTTCCTGTGCACCTCGGTACCTGACAAGGCTAATCAAAGTGGCGACAACAATTATCACTACTGCGATCCTGCTTTCGATGCCTTGTGGGCCCAAGCCAATGCAAGCCTTGATACAACGGCTCGCCAGACGGCTATGACAGCCATTCAGAATTACATGTACAACAACTACTTGGTAGTCCCGTTGTACGCTCGCCCGAACGTCTATGGCTTGTCTTCACGCTTTGTCCCCGGCCCCGGCGGCAACAACGGCGGCTTCAACTGGGATTCGTTTGACTGGGATGTCACTCAATAAATCCTAGAACTTTGAATAGACCTGCAAGGCTTATTAGACCTTGCAGGTCTATTCGTAAAATTCCTGAAAAGCATGAGTAGTAACGACTTTAGTGTTTTATAATAACGGCTAAAGTCGTCACTACTCCCACCTTTCGAATATTGCGACAGATTTTTTATAGAAAGGAAAAGTTTATGTGGTCTTACTTTATTCGTCGTATCTTGCAAGCTTGCTTCACACTGTTTATCGTAACCGGCGTGTGCTTTATACTCACGCTCAAGGCCACCGATCCGATGGCGGACTACGCCACAGATCCACACATGACCTCGGCAGACCGCCTGGCGCTCGAACACGAACTCGGATTGGATCAACCCCTTCCGATCAGATATGTGAAATGGTTGGGATTGGCTGTGCAGGGAAATTTGGGAATGTCCTCTTTCTCGCATCAGCCTGTTTTGCAAATGATCGAACAACGCCTGCCGATGACGCTTATTCTGATGGTCACGGCTGAAGTCTGTATCATTATCTTTGCTCTGATTCTTGGCTTGGTGGCGGCCGTGAGGCAATACTCATTAACAGACAATTTGATCACTTCATTTTCCTTCATTGGATATTCCATGCCGATTTTCTTCATTGCCTTCGGGGCAATGCAAATTTTCGCAGTGCAGTTCAAGCTATGGGGCTTACCCTATCTTCCCACAGGCGCGGATGTTTGGGATTTCAGTAACCCAGTTCAACTTGCTTGGCATCTTGTCCTGCCGGTCTTTAGCCTCGTCGCGATTCAGACAGCAGGTTATTCACGCTACCTGCGTTCCAGCATTCTGGAGGTGCTGGGCATGGATTACGTTCGCACCGCGCGCGCCAAGGGCTTAAGCAGCCGCACCGTGCTCATCAAACATGCCCTACGGAATGCAATCCTTCCTTTTGTAACTGTCATCGGCCTTGATATTCCTTTCCTGCTGGGCGGAGCGCTCGTTACTGAGTCGGTTTTCGCCTGGCCCGGTATGGGAAGGCTCTTCTGGGAATATGCCGGACATGGCGATTATCCAGTTGTGCTGGGAGTGCTTTTGGTCGTATCTGCAGCTGTTGTGTTTTTTACTATTGTTGTTGACATGGCATACACATTAGTTGATCCTCGTATCAGATTGGGCTAATCCTATGACCGCTGAAAATGCTTCCCTTCCACTTATTGATTTAAAAGCCGTCGAATCGACCGGAGTTGCCTTGACCCCTGGCCAACTTGCCTGGCGGCGATTCCGAAAGCATCGCATGGCGATGATTGGGACGGCCGGTGTTATATTACTTTTTCTATTCATTATCATCGGCTCGATTGTCGTTCCCGAAAGCGGTTCCAACAATATTGACCTTTACCATCGTCTGACGGGTCCAACCGCGCTTCATTGGTTTGGCAGCGACAGCACCGGCCGCGACGTTTTCAACCGCATCATTTACGGTGGACAAGTTTCGCTCGTGATCGGCATATTAGCCGTCACGATGGAACTTACATTAGGAACCGTTATCGGCGGTTTTGCCGCTTACTTTGGCGGTTGGACAGATGCAATCCTGATGCGTTTCACGGAGGCCATGCTAGCTATTCCTTCGTTGTTCCTATTGATCGTGCTGGCTAAATACCTCGGACAAAACATCCCGGATATAAATATTTTGGGCCGCACATTCAGCGGAAGCGTGGGCGTAGTTATAATTGTTATCGGCGGTACCTCATGGATGCAACTCGCTCGTATTGTGCGCGCCAACGTGCTTTCACTAAAAGAACTCGACTACATCTCAGCCGCTAAGGCGCTTGGCGCCGATTACAGCCGTATCTTCTTTAATCATCTAATACCCAACACGCTCGGCCCTATTATCGTTGCAGCCACGCTCGGACTTGCGAATGCAATCCTCACAGAATCATATGTTTCATTTTTGGGTCTGGGCGTTCAGATGCCCACTGCCACTTGGGGCAATATGATGGATCAGGCTCAATCGTTTCTTCTGCGCGGCGCCTGGTGGATGTGGGTCTTTCCCAGCTTGTTCATTGTCTTCACCATTTTGTGTATCAACCTGATGGGCGACGGCTTGCGCGACGCGTTTGATCCACGCAGTATGAAAAATCTCTAAAAAATAAAAAGAGAATAAATAAAACCGGACGAGCAATGCTCGTCCGGTTTTATGATCTGATCCATCCATGTTATGGTGTGATCGGATAAATCATCCCAACCATCGCCAACGCACTAAAAATAAGAATAACGATCGCCGCGCCGGTGATGATCTCACGCGGCTCCCGTTTATCAACCAACTGCGCCGTTGGCACCATTCCTTGTCCAGTATTCTGTAAAGATGAGGGTGAATACACTGCACCTACTTCCCAACGCGGACCCGCAAACCACGCAAATATCAACCCACCTAACAGCCCGCCAATGTGACCCCAGTAATCAATGCCGCTGCCGGGAACAAAGTCGATGGCTAAATTCACTACAACGATAAAGATCACGTTCCCGATGGCGCGGCCAAACTGCCGGCCAAACAACTGCCGGTTCTGATAGAGAAAAACACCCTCAGCACCGATCAATCCAAAAATCGCAGTGGATGCGCCGACCGAATATCCGCTAGTAAACAGAAACGACAAAACGTTTCCCGTAAACCCACCAAGTAGATAAAGCAAGAGATAACGCCAATGTCCAAAGTAACGCTCCAATCCTACACCGATCACCAGAAGCGCATACATGTTAAAGAGAATATGTGGAATGGATGCGTGCAAAAGGACAGGCGTCAACAACCGCCAGACTTGTCCGTCACGAATCAATTCGTTGATCTTTGATCCATAAAATTCGAGCCAATCCATTTGGGCGGCATCGTTGGCGTAACCGAAGAGTGAAACGCTCAGGAGCTGCAGAAGATAGAATCCAATGGTGATGCCCATGATCGAATAAGTCATATAGGGACGAGAGGCAGGCATGGCCACGCGCGTGGTTTGCGGAGGCGAAACCGGTTGTTGGTCTGGAGAAGAAACGGGATAGCTATTCATAAATTAACCTTTCGTTGTTTAACGCGATGGTGTTCCGAGTCAATGATGGCGCGCACCACGTCAACGGTGTGATCGAGAAGAAAGTCGTGATTGAGGATAATGTAATCAAAAGCTTCCACGCGTTGAAGTTCTTTGCGCGCTGTGGCAATCCGAATCGCAAGCGAGTCGGAAGTTTCGGTCTGGCGCTGTTTGAGTCGATTGACTAATTCATCCTCGTTATCGGTGGTGATAAAAATCAACAGCGCGTCAGGCGCAAGCTTGCGGACGGTTTCTGCACCCTGCACATCAATCCGCATGACCACATCCTTGCCGCTCGTCAGCGCCTGACGCACCTGTGCTTTGGGAATCCCTTTATAGTCACCATAGACCAACGCATATTCGATGAGTTCATTCTGCTCGATCATGCGCGCAAACTCATTTTTGGACACGAACAAATAATCCCTGCCATCCACTTCATTCGGACGCTGAGGGCGCGTCGTGGCTGTGACCACAAAATGGAACGGCAGACCGCGTTCTTTCATGCGTTGGACAACGGTATCTTTGCCTGCGCCGGATGGACCGGAGATCACAATGAGCAACGGCTCGAGGCTGGGTCGTTCAAATTCAGGAGAGCTCATAAAGATATTGTACCAAAGACGCTCAAACAAGATTGCAGTAAAATTGACTCATGCCCACTTATGATTTCATTTGTTTAAATTGCAACGAACGCTTCGACGTTTTTTTAACATTCAGCGAATACGGCAAATCAAAAGTCTTATGCACGCATTGCGGCAGTGACAAGGTTCGGAGGAAAATGACCAAGGTGCGAATCGCAAAATCGGAGGAGAGCCGCATGGAGAGCGTGATGGATCCGTCGGCGCTGGAAGGCATGGAAGATGATCCGCGTGCAATGGGTCAGATGATGCGAAAGGTGGGGAAAGAAATAGGCGAAGATATGCCGCCGGAATTCGATGATGTAGTGGATCGTCTCGAAGCGGGTCAATCGCCAGAAGAAATCGAATCTGCTTTGCCTGATCTCGGACCGGATGCGGGCGGCGGAGCTGACGAATAACAACAAAACGATTCGTCAACCATCTTTGAATTTTATGTAGTGATCAACTCTCCAGGCTTGATCTTTTCTTTTTCTCGCCCTTTTCGCAGAAGCCACACCTCACCAACTTCAAGCTGCATTTTCCGTCCCTCAATTCTGACGTATGAGCCATCAGCCATAATAATCAACGGGTTATCATGGAAGACATGATAATCTACCAACCAGTTATCCCGTTCAAGATCTCCCGTGTAATGCACATTGAAATTGAAAGGCGTCACATTCAATCCATCAAAGTGCGGCGTCGCGACCGAGTTGAGATCATTGGAAGTCAGGATATTCGGTCCGCACAAAACTGTCCCGGCGCTGAAAGCGGCCACCGGTAATCCCGATTGGACTTTTTTCTTCAAGTAAGGCATCAAGCGACTAATGTGCAGGCGATGATTGAGTAAGAAAGTATTGCCACCCGAAATATAAACCAACGCGGCACGTCGTAAAATGCCTTCCATTTTTGGAAGTTCCATCGTTTCAGTGTTGACCAATTCAATATGCGCTAAATCGTGGAAAGCTTTTTGAGTTTGTTCCAGCCATTTTTCTGCAAATAGCGAAGCCAGTGGAAGATATGCGACAATCGGATCGGTCTTGTTTTCCAGATAAGAACGACTCGCATCGAGCACCCAGCGAATATCATCCTCACCCGGCGTGGAGAACAAATGAAGGTTCATACTTAAAGCGTAAGAATAATCGGTTCGTTTTTCGTGACGATGATGGTGTGTTCAAATTGCGCGGCGATGGCATTATCAGCGGTGCGCAATGACCAGCCATCCTGCTCTTGTTTGATGCGGCCCTGCCCGGTCGTCAGGAATGGCTCGATGGCAATCACCAACCCATCTTTCAAAATGCGATGGTCGCGGGGATTATAAAAATTCCAAACCTCGCTCGGCTCCTCATGCAGACCGCGTCCAATGCCGTGACCGGTTAATTCATAAATAACGTTATAGCCGCGCTTCTTCGCTTCCTGCTCGACCGTTTTGCCGATCCCGTTTAATAGATTTCCGGCGCGTGCGACGCTGATCGCTTTGTTCAAAGTCGCTTTCGTAGCTTCGAGCAATTTATGAATCTCGGATGTGCGATTCGATACCCACAATGATGAACCTGTATCTGCAAAATAGCCGTCCAATTCAGCAGAGACGTCAATGTGAATCAGGTCGCCGGAATTCAAAACATATTTGCCGGGAATGCCATGCGCAATGATCGGTGAAACGCTGATACAAGTTGTGCCCGGATAGTTATAGGTCACGATGGGCGCGGAATGCGCGCCTTCTGCTTCGAGCAGGCCGCGCCCGATATCGTCCAGCTCGCCGGTTGTGATGCCCGCTCGAACCGCTTGCATCATTTTCTGCAGAACCTCGGCGCAGATATGTCCAATAGTTTTGAGTGACTTGATATCGTTTTCAGAATCGGCGGTCACGATTTATTCGCTTTCACAGCGCGCTCGATATATTCGCGATGCTCGGCAAAATGTTCCGATGTATTTCCAAGCACACCTTCAAGTAGAGGACGTTGCGATGGATCATCATTGAGCGGCTTCATCAGATTCGAGAAGCTTGTGTTGTTGAGCGTTTTGACAGTTTCTTTATAAGTACTTTTAATTTCAGTAAGAATATTATCTATCGAACGCGCACGGTTGCGCTCGAAGATAACAGCATTTTCTTCATCCTCGCTCATCCCCTTTAATTTCTGCTCGTCGATGCCAAGCACAGTATGAGCAGGTACGCCTCCAAGCTCAGACGCCAGCATAAAGTTCATCCACGCGGAAAGATGCGCGAGATTATCTTTGGGCGACCAGCCACCAGAATCAGGAGTCGTCATTTGTTCGGGAGTGAGCGATTCAATAAGCCGCATTAATGCGGTCCATTCGCGGTCAATGCCTAGCATTAAATCTTCTTTATCTTTTGGATACCAGCGGTCAGACATGTGGATCTCCTTTTGAATAATTCTACTCCACAAATAAATGACTCGCGTGGATGTAATAAAAAATTCTCCCCGATTTGAGTCGGGGAGAATAAACTATCAGACTAACAAGCGGCCTAATAGCGCTTGCCGCCTCCGCGCTGCGGACGATGACCGCCGCGGTTGTTACCGCCTCGATTACCGAAACCGCCGCCTCCGCCGGGTCGCTCTTCGCGCGGACGGGCCATGCTCACCTTCAATTCGCGGTCACCCATATGATAACCATTGAATGTGGTGATGGCTTTTTCCGCTTCTACCTGACTGCTCATCTCGACAAACGCAAAGCCCTTTGACCGACCGCTGTCGCGATCCTTGATCAATGCAACGGACGAGACCGTGCCTGCCTGCGTGAAGAGAGTCCGTAATTCATCTTCCGTGGTCGCAAACGATAGATTGCCGACGTACAATTTGGATTCCATTTTTCTCCTAACGCCCGCCTCGAAGCGGGCACAAATCAGGTATCGGACGACCTCGAAAGAGAATCACCTATCCCTGTTGACAACGGATTTAGTATATCATAATGATTATGAAGATAGAATTCTACTTCAGAAATTTAGCGGCAAGTTTATAAGTCTGCTGGATATGTTGATCGGAAATATCCCAGCCTTGAAGTTCTTCCCCAATCAAATCCTTGTTTTTGCGGCTGATATCGCGCAAGGCGTTTCCCACCGACTTACGGACATATTCACTCTCATCGGCTTTCAATTGACTTAAAAGTTTGATCGCAACTTGCGGACGTTCGCGAAAATAATCCCTACCCGTCCAAATGCGTAGACCTTCGGTCACCGCGCGTCGAACATTTGGATTTGCATCTGCAAGCCAATCTTCAATCACGGGCAGTGATTTTTCGTAACCGCTATCCTTGCAATATCCGTCGAATGCTTTCGCCAAAGTTTCCTGCACGCGCCAATCTTGATCGAGACTTACGCGCTTGCGCAAAATCGTAAAGCTCTCTTTTGATTTTGCAGCGAGTTTTCCAAACAGAAATACAGCCAATACGCGCGCTTGATGGACATCTGATTTATACAATTCTTTGGCTAAGCGTAAAGTTTCTGCCGCGCTATAACTGGCAAAGATTTCTTCCGAAGCTTTTTGAATATCAATAAAGCCATGTTCGGTTTTCTGCACGCGCTGGACGAGAGATGGAATTGTATTCATGCTATTTTATTTTTGCTTCAATTATCTTTCTCAACTCATCTTGCACTTCTTTCCAGCTTTGACTCGCATCCACCACATCCCATCTCTTCGGTTCCTGCTTGACCATCTCTAAATATCCGGCGCGCACGCGGCGATAGAATTCGATTTCGTATGCGTCCATTCGATTCCATTCGACGCCGTTTTGCTTCTTGCGTTTTAGACCAACTTCCACATCTACATCAAGCAAAATCGTTAGGTCGGGAGTCAATCCGCCCGT
>JBAUMB010000263.1:0-9630 GCA_049578465.1 Anaerolineales bacterium | reverse complement strand
AAAGAGGAAGTCAAGCGTTGGATGGATGAAGATCCCCTTATAAAAGTAGGCAAACGGTCGTACGAACTTTATCCGTATTTTGGAATCCCCGGCGATAGGTTGTCGTAGCTGAGAGGTGAGCGATGAGCGTTAGCGTTTGTCCAATCGCGAGTATCAATGCACCCATCGAACGCGTCTGGGAATTATTAGCCGAGCCTGCGAATTATGATTTATGGTGGGATGCAAAAACACGTTCCATCGTTCCCAAAGGCCGCGCACAAGCCGGACAAAGAGTCCATGCCAAAGCGGGCGGATTCAATATCTTTCTTACCGTCAATGCTGTGGATGAATCGAAACATAAAATTGATTTCACGACGAAATTTCCCTTTGGCATCACGGGCTTCAATCACCTTACCTGCACCGCGCTTCCCGATTCCACCACGCAAGTTTCGTTTGGCTGAGACTTTTCTTTCTCACCTGTATGGTGGGGTTGGTTTTGGGAACACGTTGCACCGAATCTACTGCATGACAGCGTCGCCGATTCACTCGCGCGTTTGAAGCGCGCCGCGGAAAAAACATAAGCGGGGATTTTAAGTTCTTAAAACATTACTAAATTCTAGAATCAATGATATATATAAAACTTATTACCGTATAGAAAAAGGAATTTAGTAATATGAAAAACGCGCCGCAATACTGGGGACTCTCTTCGTGCATTGACTTGTACGAATGTGATTTAGTGTTGATGAAAGACAAAGATGCAATTCGTAAGTTCGTCGAGCAGTTATGCGATCGCATCAAAATGAAACGCTATGGCGAGACGCAGGTTGTACACTTCGGGGAAGATCCGCGCGTCAACGGCTTCAGTATGACGCAACTGATCGAGACTTCGCTCATCTCCGCACATTTTGCCGAAGCCAGTTGCGCCATCTATCTGGATGTATTCAGCTGCGCGCCGTATGAACCTGAAGATGTTGCGAAGTTTGCTTTGGATTATTTCAAAGGAAAACGTTATGCCCTGCATGTGGTTGAAAGAAAATAAGCGTCATCCCAAAACAAATTCTCGCACCGCGTTACATCGTTCGCAATCCTCCCGCTCGCAAAGCAATGCCAGCGGGTTTTCTTTTAAAATCTGAATCACTTTTACAAACAATATCCGCAGTGAAACGGCTTGGACAATTGTGTTTCCGATTTGTATCATCCGCACATGATTGACAAGTTCCGGCACGATGACATTGAAGCCTGCCGAGTCACCGGGAAAGCCGGGACATTCCACGATGCGATTCGGAGTCAACGCCCAACGTAGGAATTGTTTTCGTCCGGCGAGTTTTTCCGCATAATGAATGCTGGTGTCCACAGTATGATCCACGCCGAGCAATAAGACCCATCCCTCCGCATCCGCCAACGCCGCGATCGGCGCTAAATGATTTTGAATCGTCTGCGCGGATAAAAATTTTTCGGCGCGGATTCCCGCGAACGACTGAATCGGATGCAATGTTCGTTTGGCGTTCGGTAGATTCCGCAATGTCTCTGGAACAATGCCCATTAATTTATCACAAGGCATATTTGTTGTGAAAGACTCAGCCATCGAATTCAAATCCTGTTCCGCACCATATGTGATTCCATTGTTTGGCGGCCCGATGTTTGGCGTGATCATGGTCTTATACGTAAAAGTCGGCATCATCAACGCGCCGACCGAATCAAGAACGGCGCGCAATAGAGTCAGCGCGCCGCCGTCAATCTGCCCAAATGCTCTCAATGATGCGTGAGCGATAACTGGTTTATCTTGCAACTGCAAACTAGCGAAAGCGCTCTTCAGCGTTTGATAATCAAGCATAATCTTAATAGATGTCATTGCGAGCGAGCGTAAGCGAGCGTGGCAATCCATTATATTCAAAACAAGATTGCCACGTCGGTCTCCGACCTCCTCGCAATGACATTGACATTTCTACTTTCCTTTCCAATTCGGCTTGCGCTTTTCAACGAAGGCTTTCATGCCTTCCTTCTGATCTTCTGTTGAAAATAAATTATAGAACTCCTGCTTTTCTTCGCGCAACGCATCGTTCAACGAATGTTCATACGCTTGATTGATCATCTTCTTCGCTACGCGTATAGCAACCGGCGCGCGCGAAGCGATCTCATCCGCCAGCTTCAACGCTTCATTCAAATATTGATCCGCCGGTACAACGCGATTCACCAATCCAAATTGATACGCTTCCGATGCCGATAATGTTCGATTGTTGAGAATCATTTCCATTGCAAGCGCTTTGCCAACCGCGCGTGTCAATCGTTGAGTTCCGCCTGCGCCGGGAATGACTCCGATTGTGATTTCTGGCTGTCCAAACTTCGCGGACTCGGATGCGACAATCATATCGCATGACATGGCGAGTTCGCATCCGCCGCCCAACGCATAACCGGATACGGCAGCAATAATCGGCTTGCGAATGTTCATGATGCGGCTGAATGCTGCAACGTGATCGCTCTCCTTGATTTGTCCCGCGCTCTTCTCATTCATCTCTTTGATATCCGCACCAGCCGCGAAAGCTTTTTCGTTTCCAGCAATTACCATCGCGCCGATATTGTCGTTGTTGTCAAATGCTTCGAGCGCGTCCATCACTTCAATGACAAGCTGAAGATTCAGCGCGTTCATCGCCTGCGGACGATTGAGTGTAATCAATCCAACTCGCCCGCGTGTTTCTGTCAGAATAAATTCGTAAGGCATAATAGCTCCTTTTTTATATAAACCGCTATGCACGCGAAGTGCGCCAAGTTTCTTCCTTATTGCTTCGCGGTCTTTGCGCCTTTCGCGGTTTATTCCAACACGATTCTACACGAGAATTTCTTCTGTGCTATGATTGCGCCGAAACTTTCCCAAGGAGCATAACATGGATACACTTCTCTTAGTACATTCGTTCGTCCGCTGGATCATCATTCTCGTCGCGGTGATCATCATTGTCAAATTCGCGATTGGTTGGGCAGCCAACAGCCTCTTCAAAGCCATGGATCGCGGACTCACGTCTGCGTTCAGTGGTTTGATGGATTTGCAAGTCTTGCTTGGCTTGATTTATCTCATCTGGAACGGCATCGCAGTCGAGGGCTTTCCAGCCTTTCGTATTGAGCACGGGGTCACGATGATCATCGCCGCCGCGGTGGCACATTTGCCATCTCGTTTCAAAAATCTAAATGACAAACTTCGTTTTCAATATTCGTTGTTCGCCGTTGTTGGTTCGTTGATCCTAGTTGGGATCGGCATTTCATTTTTAATTGGGCATTAATAAGTTGTCATTGCGAGGGCAAAGCCCGAAGCAATCTCCTTTTATATTGAGATTGCCACGTCGCCGCTGTGCGGCTCCTCGCAATGACAAAATAAAAATATATGACCACTGCCGAAACCGCCACCGATAAACTCGATTTCAAACGCATCCTGCCCATCATCGCCATCGTGCTGGTCGACTTGATGGGCTTGTCCATCATCATTCCATTGATGCCATTGTTCGCGGCGCGCTTCGGCGCCAACCCGCTCATCATCGGCATCCTGCAAGCGGCATATCCCTCGATGCAATTCATCGGCACGCCGATCCTCGGACGATTATCGGATCGCTTCGGGCGCAAACCGATTCTGCTTTTCAGCCAGCTCGGCACATTGGCAGGCTTCATCCTGCTCGGCTTTGCAAACGCGCTATGGATTCTTTTTCTCTCTCGCATCATTGACGGACTCTCCGGCGCGAACTTGTCCACGGCGCAAGCCGCGGTGGCTGATAGCACGGACGAAAAGAATCGCACACAAGGATTGGGATTGATCGGCGCGGCGTTCGGTGTTGGATTCATTCTGGGACCGATCATCGCTTATATAGTGCTTGCCGCTTCGGGCGGGGACTATCGAGCGGTCGCGTTCACCGCGGCTTTTTTCTCGCTGATATCGATTCTCATGACCACATTCCTGTTTCATGAAACTCATCATGATGATTCGCCATCGGCAACAAAACTCAAATCACCGTTTACATTCTCTTCGATGTTGCAAGCGCTGACGCGTCCGACGGTGGGTTATCTATTGCTGGTGATGTTCTTTTATCAAGTGGCATTTGGAGGCTACGAACAACTGTTTTCGCTATTCACATTGAATCGTCTCGGCATGGACGCGACCGACACAGCCGGTTTATTCGCGTTGGCGGGAGTCTTTATCGTGATCGTCCAAGGCGGATTGATCGGTCGTTGGTCAAAACAAAAAGGCGACCGCTGGCTTGTGATTTTGGGAGTGTCCACGTTAGCCATCGGCTTGATCGGCACATCGCTGACGCCGAGCGTGCCCGTGCCGTGGTACAACCAAGCCAACGTGCTGAAAAGTTTGGCGGGACAAAGCGCGATGCAGATCACTACGCAAAACATCAAAGTGAGTTTGCCCGCTGAAGCCAGCAAAGGCTGGTTGGGAATCATCTGGTTGTTGGTGGCGAGTTTCCCGGCGGCGTTGGGCGGAGGCGTTTTGCATCCGGCAGTGAACAGCCTCATTACCAAGTCGTCGGATAAAAACGAAGTGGGCGGCATGTTGGGAATCTCGGCTGGGTTTTATAGCGCCGCGAACGCGATTGCGCCGTTGTTTTATGGATCGCTGTTTCAATGGCTCGGCGCGCCCGTGCCGTTCTTTCTTGGTGGATTGATTTTAGCGGTGTTGTGGATAGTATCGCCGAGGGCGATAAAGAAGTAGATTTGAAAGCAGTATAATAATTCGAAAAATAAGGCAATGAATGTTAGTCAAGAGTAATAATCCTACATCTTTCTCTGAAGTCAACGACATACTCGAAGAATTGCTCAAGAGTATTCGTAGTGTTTTAGGCGGTCACTTTATCGGTATGTATTTAGAAGGCTCATTAGCCAATGGTGATTTCGATCAAGATAGCGATATTGATTTTGTGGTTGTCACTGACGACGATGTCTCAGAAAATCTCTTTTTAGAATTGCAGATAATGCATGAACATATCGCAACAATTGACTCTTGGTGCGCTATTCAATTGGAAGGCTCGTATATTTCACAACATGCACTTCGACACCATGATCCAGAACACGCACTTCATCCAAATATTGAACGCGGGGATGGTGAACGCCTTAAGATGGTTTATCATGATGAACCTTGGATTGTTCATCGCTATATCTTACGCGAACGCGGAATAACATTAATCGGTCCGAATCCTAAAACGCTAATTGACCCTATCGCGCCAAATGAGCTTCAGCGGGCAATGTTGCCAACATTACATGGATGGGCAGCTGGAATTCTTAATAATCCCAAAGAGATTATTAGTCGAGGATATCAGTCCTATATAGTGCTTTCTCTTTGTCGAATACTTTATACGCTTCAATTTGGCGATATCGTTTCAAAACCGAAAGCGGCAAAGTGGGCAAAAGAAAATTTGGATGATGTATGGAAAGTATTAATTGATCGTGCTTGGATAGGGCGACATAATGATCCACAACTAACACCCGATATAAATGATGTAAGCCAAACACTGGATTTTATAAGATATGCGCTTAAGCGTAGTCAGCAAATCGAAAGACAGACAATCAATAATTAGGCAGTTAATCGGTTTTCATCGAAGGATGTGTTATTGATATGAGTCCAATCCGAATGTCAAAGTTAGAGTCAGGGATGCGCGTTGTGCTTGAATTCAATGAAGCTTTCAATCGTCGTGACTTTGCAGAGATGATGCAGTTGCTGAGCGATGATTGCGTCTTTGATGAAACTTTCCCCGCGCCGGATGGCACAGTCATTACCGGAAAGGAAGCAATCGGTGAGCTTCTCCAAAACTTCATGCGCGAGTCACCGAAGGCTCATATTGAAGTCGAAGAAATTTTTGGAATGGGATTCCGCTGTGTGATGCGCTGGAGATATGATTGGATAGATGCAGGAGGAAAACAAGGACACGTTCGAGGGGTGGATATATTCAAATTGAAGGATGGTCTCATTTGCGAAAAGTTGTCTTATGTAAAGGGATAGCATACAATGTCATTGCGAGCGCCCGTAGGGCGCGTGGCAATCTCGTGTTTGACATTTACATGAGATTGCCACGTCGGCTCTTCGAGCCTCCTCGCAATGACATGATTCAAATTATTTTCCCAACAAAGTATCTGCTAAATCAGCAGTGCTCGGCAAAATCAAATCCGGATTCTTGCGGCGCAGTTCATCTTCCTCGCCGAAGCCGCACAACACACTGACGGTCTGAGCACCGGCGGATTTGCCCGCACGCACATCCACCGTCGTATCGCCGATCATCAAACACGCCTCCGGTGCGACTCCCATTTTTTTCGCGGCGAGCAGGATCGGGTCCGGATAAGGTTTCGTATGTCTGGCGCTCAATACACTGATGACCACATCGAAATATTTCACCAGATCGAATTCTTGCAGAAAAGTCATCGTGCTCTCTTCATCGCGCGCGCTGACAATCACCATCGGATAATGTCCCTGGAGCCGCGTCAGCATTTCCTGCACGCCGGGGACGATCAAAAATTTCCGCCACTTCTTTTTGCGATGGCGATAGATGAAATCGATCAGGCGGATGATGGGTCCATCCAAACCGATCGTGTCGCTCAGACCAAGCAGAGCGTTGCCCGGCGCTTCACTCCACATCACGAGTCGACGCGCGGCTCGTTCCGGATCACGCAGCACAAAGCGCGGCAACCGCTGAAACCAAGCCGTGAATTTATCAGCGTAATAATCATCCGTATCGCTCAACGTGCCGTCCACATCAAAACATAGAACGCGAATTTTTAGAATGTCCATGATGGCTCAATTGTATACGATTTCGTAACCTTTAACAAATCATTGCGTGCTATACTTTCAATCAATAATAAAAAAACGTGAATTCCTTTTATAGAATTCAAAGAAGTAGATTAGAATCACAATTAGTATTTATCATGACTGAAGACCGCACCCAAACTTTACTCGAACTTCTGATTCAAATTAATCGCGAAGTCGCCGCGGCGCTTGATCTGCGGACGGTTTTACAGCGCCTGCTTTTTGCGGCGACACAAAACGTCGGCGGCGAGCGCGGCAGCATTGTGGTCCTCGACGATAACGGAAAGCCCATCGACGCGACCATCATCTATGGAAAAAGCCTCAGCGAACATACAACCAAACAATTAAAAGAAACGGTGGATCGCGGCTTGGCGGGTTGGGTCATTCAGCACCGTAAAGCCGCACTGGTTCCCGATACCAGTAAGGATAAACGCTGGATCCGCCGCCCGGACGATGCGAAAGATCAAAGCGGCGCCAAATCCGCGATCTGTGTTCCGCTTCTGGCGCGCGAACATTTGGTCGGCGTGCTGACGCTTGTGCATTCCGCGCCAAATGCTTTTAACTCCGCACATCTCGATCTCATGCAAGCCATTGCCGACCAAGCCAGCATCGCAGTATTCAATGCGCGCTTATACAACGATCTGCAAAATGCTCATCAACGTTACCGCGAATTATTCGAAGAAAGCATTGACCCGATCTTTATCACCGATTGGGAGGGAAAGATTCTCGAAGCCAACCGCGAAGCTGCGCGCTTGAGCGGCTTTCAGGCGGAAGATTTTCGGAAGATGAGCATTGACCAGTTGCATGAAGTCAAATGGAATATCACGGGAATCGAATTCGAGAAATTGCGGGAAGGCAAAGAACGCATTTATGAATCAGCGTTGCACAAAGCTGATGCAAGCGTGGTGCCGGTGGAAGTCCACGTGCGCGGCGTGAAATTTGAAGATGCCGATTCGATCCAATGGACTCTGCGCGACATCAGCGAACGAAAAGAATTAGATTCCCTGCGGGAAGATTTGACCGCCATGATCTATCACGACCTGCGTTCGCCGCTGGCAAATATTGTTTCGAGTCTCGAAATCTTGAGCGGCATGATCGGACAGGATGAATCGGTTCGATCCATTTTGGGCATCGCCGCGAATTCGACAGAACGCATTCAGCGGCTGGTCAATTCATTGCTCGATATCAACCGGCTTGAATCGGGACAAACGGTGACCACCTTGCAAAGCATGAAGCCGCAGACACTCATTGAAAGTGCTGTCAAGGATGTCCTGCCTTCGGCAAATGGACGCCGTCAGCAGATCAAGACCAAGATTGCCGCGAATCTGCCCACCGTTTTTGTGGACGCTGAGATGATCCGACGCGTGATCATCAATCTGATTGAGAACGCGGTCAAGTATTCAACAGTCGAAGCCACCATCGAGGTTGGCGCAAAAAAAATTGACGCAAATGTCGAGTTCTGGATCAAAGATGATGGACCCGGGATTCCTGCCAATGCGCGTGAACGCATCTTCGAAAAATTCGCGCGTCTCAAAGGGAAAGACAAACCCGGTGGTCTGGGAATCGGCTTGGCGTTTTGTCGACTCGCAGTGCAGGCGCATGGCGGGAAAATTTGGGTTGAAAGCGAAGAAGGCAAAGGCTCGAAGTTCATTTTTATTTTGCCGGTGATGGAAGAAAAAGTTGTAAGGAATTGAGGGTAAAATATCGTTACCCTTTTCGGCTCGATGAAACATCTTTCCATTTTCTTTCAAAGGAAAATAGAAAAGCCAGTTAGGGGCCAGGAGATTTCATGCAACCCATTTCTGATAGCGTATATATCGAAGATCATTATCTCGGCGCGACACTGGGCGTGATTCAACAGCCGCGGGGATTGGTTCAAGTGGATGCGCCGCCCGCACCCGAGGACGGACGCGCTTGGCGCGCCGCATTGATGGGACTCGGCTCGGGGCCAGAACGTGTGCTGATCAACCTCGATGCACATCCCGACCGCACGCTCGGTGCGCGCACCATGGACTGCACCGTAATCGCACACGAAAAAACCGCGGCGGTTTTTCGCATCCGTCCGACCACGTTCAAAGCGCAGGGAAATGAAACCGGTTCAGATTGGGAGACGATTCCCGGACTCGGCACGGTGCGCTGGTCGCCGCCGGAAATTTCTTTTACCAATCGAATGATTTTGCATTGGGGTGAAAAGCCGATCATCCTCGAACAACATCCGGGACCATCCTCAGGCGCGATTTGGGTGACCGTGCCAGATGATAAAGTGGTCTTCCTTGGCGATGCCGTCCTTAAGAATCAACCTCCTTTTATCGCGCACGCTGAACTTCCGGCGTGGATGGAAGCGCTGGAACTTCTTTTGGGTCCGCAATATCGCGGCTACACATTTGTCAGCGGACGCGGAGGCACGGCCTCATCATCCGCTATCAAAGCGCAACTGGAATTGATGGAAGAGATTCATACCAAACTCGAAAAGATGGCGGCAAAAGGACAATCGCCGGAAGCCACCGAGAAACTTGTGGAAGCCCTCGGCGATAAATTTAAAGCATCCGCGGCGCGGCACAAACAATACGTTCAACGCTTGCGCTACGGGCTTCGACATTATTATGCGCGCCATTATCACATGGGCAACTCGGCCGAGGAATAAATGACCGAACGTTTTCAACCGCTCTTCGAAGTGACGCGCGGAAACATCGTTGAATCGATTCATTTCGGCGCGATCGCAATCGTCGACTCGAATCAAAAACTTTTGTATTCTTATGGCGACCCTCAGACGGTCGCTTTTTTGCGTTCATCCGCCAAACCATTTCAGGCGTTGCCATTCGTCGAGCGCGGCGGCGTGGAACATTTTGGTTTTACGCCAAGAGAACTTG
>JBAUMB010000262.1:0-3256 GCA_049578465.1 Anaerolineales bacterium | reverse complement strand
GGCCCCAACTCATCGAGACGCTTGCATCGAGTTTTATTCGATCCGCCAAAGATAGACGACTCACGCCGGATAAATTACGCCTCGCACTCGACCGTCAGCCTGCTCCCCTTTCGTTGGCTCACAGGGGGTTGGACATTTATTCCGATTATCAGCGCGCCCTGGCTTATCGCGGTGCGGTGGACTTCGATGATTTGATTCGACTCGCTTACGAGATGCTCGATACCTCCGATGAACTTCTCGAACGATTGCGTTATCGCTGGCCCTATATTCTCGAAGACGAAGCACAAGACTCAAGCGATATTCAACAAGCGATATTGGGAATGCTCGCAGGCGACTCCGGAAACTGGGTTCGTGTTGGTGATCCAAATCAAGCCATCTTTGAAACCTTCACAACCGCCAACCCTGAACTCCTGCGCGCCTTCATTCGCGACAACAAAAATATTCCCATGCCCGAGTCCGGACGCAGTCAACCATCCATTATCAATCTTGCGAATCATCTGATTGATTGGACGATGACCGAGCATCCTGTTCCCGAAGCGCGTGATGCTTTATCGCCGCCATATATCGAGCCGACACCTAAAAACGATCCGCAGCCGAATCCAACTGACGACCCAAGCGGAATCAGACTCATCAGCAAGAAGTTCTCGCCGGATGAAGAAGTGAATGAAGTCGTCAAGTCCATTGAGTCGTGGCTGCCCGATCATAAAGATTCAACGGTTGCAGTATTAACTTCAACGAACGATCACGCCGCGAAAGTCGCCGAAGCATTGAAGCAACATAAGATCGAATATCGTGAATTACTGCGCAGCACCTCGCCGACGCGTGCCGCGGCTGGCGCATTGAGTTATGTGCTAGCATATCTCGCCGCGCCTGATTCCGCGTCGAAGTTAGCGCAAGCTTATCGAGTCTGGCGGCGCGATTGGCGCGAGGATGAAGAGTATGAGCCGCTGGTTGAACGCATTGCAAGTTTAATTCGCAAGATGAAAAATGTGGAAGATTATCTTGCCCCCCTCGTCCCGTCGGGACACTCCCCCCAATTTCAAAGAAATTGGGGGGAGATGGAAGGGGGCGAAGACGAAGTCATCCGAGAATTAAATGATTTCCGCGAAGTCGTCATTCGCTGGCACGGTGCAACTGTCTTGCCGATTGATCAACTGATTCTCACCTTATCGCAAGATATCTTTACATCGCCGACTGATTTGGCATTGTCACATAAACTTGCTTTGGTGCTGAGACAAGTCGCGGATGAAAATCCGGGTTGGCGTTTGCCCGAACTAACGCCAAGCCTGCATGAGATCGCGCGCAACGAACGGCGCTTTATCGGTTTCTCATCGGATGATGCGGGTTTTAATCCCGATGCTTACAAAGGCATGGTAGTGGTCTCGACGATGCATAAAGCCAAAGGACTGGAATGGGACCGTGTCTATTTGATGTCAGTAAATAATTATGACTATCCGTCGAACCAACCGAATGACCATTTTATTTCGGAACGATGGTTTGTGCGCGATAGTTTGAATCTCGAAGCCGAAGCGTTGGCACAACTCCGCGCGGCAATTTCAACGAGCGAATATGATTATTATGAGGAAGGCTCAGCCACACGGCGTTCGCGCTTGGATTATGTCCGCGAGCGCTTGCGATTGTTATATGTCGGGATCACGCGTGCGCGCAAGGAATTGATCGTCACTTGGAACACGGGCCGCAAAGGCGACGCGACTCCATCACTTCCATTTGCGGCGCTGATCGGATGGCAAGAAGCAAATATGCAGGAAATTTAGAGCATTCTTTGTAAGTGTTACAATTTAGCTTAATCGACTTCAAACCAGGAGGCAAGATGAATAGCAAATGGTTAAGAGATTTCTTTACTGAGAATTCAGATAATATAGTATCTATTGTATCAATACTATGTGTGATTGGAATCTCTATCGCAGGAATCTTCAATGGAACAACTTGGCTAAAAGACAACTTTTCAGCAATGACACTTCTTATATTGAGTATCATCGCTCTTTCTGTGACTTGGTTGACACTAAGATTCAAAACTATTCTCGGAAAGCATTTACAGACCTTAATTTTCGAGAACCAACAGGATATGTGCGGACATCTTCTCAATTATATAAACGAAAATCACGTCAAAAAAGCTATACTAATTCAATACAGTGGGATAATGGTAGAAGACATAATCTTAGCATTAATGGAAAGGGGCGTGGATGAAATAACCCTTTATGTACAAAGCAAAGCGACAGCCAAGTTTAGCCATAGCCAACTTAAACGAATCAGTGCTTTTTCGAATCTAATGAGTACAGAGGTGGCTTTGCGCCACCTTGATAAATTAACTATAATTGACTATGACCCGCCAGCAGCGTTCAGAGCGATAAAGCTTGACGATAAAGTCCTAGCTGTTGGCTGGTATATTTATTATTATGTGGACCGAAGAAATCCCGTTGAGCGACGACAATTTGGGACAGACAAGATCAAAGTACGTGGTCATGATCAGCCAGGCACTATAGTATTTTCTGGCAGTAAAGAATATGAAGTAATGAACAACTTATTTCAACGGTTGGTTAAAAATTTTAGTGACGTAAAAATCTCTAAAAAGAAGCCTGTCAAATTTCTAAAAGCGAGAAAATCATGAATGATGATAGTTTACTCGGCGGCATTGAAGCCGGTGGGACAAAATTCATTTGCGTGGTCGGCAGCGGGCCGGAGAATATCGTCGAGCGAACGCGCATCGATACTACGGTGCCCGAAGAGACGCTTGGCAAAGTAATCCGATTCTTTCAACCATACACCACGACTGGAAAGATCACGGCGATTGGCATCGGTTGTTTCGGCCCGCTGGATTTGAATCCCGATTCGCCAACCTATGGATTTATCACATCCACGCCCAAGCCGCATTGGAGCAACACGGATGTGCTTGGAACGATTCGGCGCGCCCTAAAAATCAATGTTGCGTTTGATATGGATGTCAATACCGCGGCGCTCGGAGAATTTCGGTGGGGAGCGAGTCAAGGCACCGATCCGTCGCTTTACATCACGATTGGAACAGGCATTGGCGGTGGATATATCAAAGACGGGAAAGCATTGATCGGCATGAATAACCTCGAAATGGGTCACATCCGCCTCCCGCACGATTTGAAGCGGGATCCGTTTTCAGGAGGATGTCCATTTCACGGAGATTGCTTCGAAGGTCTCGCCAGCGGTCCCGCCATCGAAAAAAGATTCAGCGTGCGCGGCGAAACAATTGCCGATAATGATCCTT
>JBAUMB010000261.1:0-6545 GCA_049578465.1 Anaerolineales bacterium | reverse complement strand
GTCTTTAAATGTATGGAAAATTGGCGGCATATTATCAACCAGCTTATAAGTAGGCATGAATAGGTTTTCATACACGTAGGTGCCGAAAACGTTCAAATCGTTGCCTATTTCCTCTAATCGCTTAGTCTCTTCGTCCACCTTAAATTTAGACTCATCAATGTGATGGTCGCGAAGATCTTGCAGGAAATATGCATATTCTTCGCTGTATCGTAATCCCAGAAATTTCCTGAGGCTGTTTCCATGAATCCAGCGCCGCATGTCCATGGTAAGAATGACATGGATTGTTCCAGTTCCTACAAGGCTTGTGTTTTTGGAGTAGTTTCGTGTCGGCATGGTCAGCCTCCTCTTGATGCATTCCCAAATTTGGGATGATGAAAATCCCAGTTACTTCTCTATACTTATACTGCATATCTATGCTGATTTCAATATGGTTTCAACAATAACTGCCTTACATGTCTGGTTTGCAAAATCAGATTACAATCGTATTCAAGGAGTCTTTCATGCGCGCTACCGATATCATCATCAAGAAACGCGATCACGAAGAGTTGACTCAGGAAGAGATCAACTTCTTTGTGCAGGGCTTTGTTAACGGCGACATTCCCGATTATCAAGTCTCGGCGTGGGCAATGGCGGTTTTATTGAACGGCATGACGCCGCAGGAGACAACCGATTTAACTCTGGCGATGGTTCTTTCAGGCCGCATCCTTGATCTAACCGGTGTTGTGGATATCGCCGTGGATAAACATTCATCCGGCGGCGTCGGCGATAAAACCACGCTGGTGGTTTTGCCCATGGTTGCGGCGTGTGGATTGCCCGTTGGAAAAATGTCCGGTCGCGGCCTCGGCTTCAGCGGCGGCACGCTCGATAAAATGGAATCCATCCCCGGCTATCGCGTCGATCTCAATACCGACGAATTCAAAAAGCAACTTAAAGAAAAAGGAATCGTTCTCACCGGTCAATCGCTCGACCTCGCACCTGCGGATGGAAAACTTTATTCTTTGCGCGATGTAACCGGAACCGTGCCATCCATTCCGCTAATTGCTTCCTCCATTATGAGCAAAAAAATCGCAGCCGGTGCCAACGCGATTGTGTTGGATGTCAAAGTGGGCAAGGGTGCGTTCATGGAAACTTTGGATGATGCGCGTAAATTATCCGATTTGATGATTCAAATCGGCGATCTCGCCGGACGCAAAACGATTTGCCTTTTATCCGATATGAATCAGCCGCTCGGAAACGCGGTTGGCAATTCGCTCGAAGTTATCGAAGCAATTGATTCGCTCAAAGGCGGCGGACCGAATGATTTCCGCGAGCATTGTTTGCATGTCAGCGCGCATATGTTGGTTGTTGGTCAGCGCGCGAAAGATTTGAACGAAGGTCGCATGATGGCTGAGAAAGCTATCGCCAATGGAAGCGCGTTCGAAAAATTCCGCGTCTTGGTCCAAGCCCAAAGCGGTGATGTTTCTTATGTGGATCATCCCGATAAGTTTCCGCGCGCGAAATTTGTCGTGGTGGTGAACGCGCCTCGAAGCGGCTGGCTGGCTCAAGTCGACGCGCGCAGCGTAGGTGAGGCTTCGGTAAGTCTCGGTGCGGGCCGCGCTAAAAAATCCGATCCGGTAGATCACGCGGTGGGTTTTGTCATTCATCACAAAGTGGGCGATCAAGTTGAAACGGGCCGGCCGCTATTTACCATCCATGCCAATGACGAGAAGAAGCAAGCAGAAGCGTACACACAGGTTCTTGCCGCGCACGTGTTCAGCGATGTTCCTGTGCCTGCTTTGCCGCTTTTTTATGACCAAATGGGCGCATAGACTTGCGTAATTTTTAAGATTAGGGCATACTTAGGGCGGAGCAACTAGATGGCTAAGATTTCCCTGCGAAATTACAACCGCCTGATCGAGAATTTGATTGAGAATGGTCAGCACGATGAAGCCATCGCGCATTGCCGTCACATTCTTCAGACTTTTTCAAAATATATTGAAGCTTATCGCCTGCTTGGCAAAGCTTATTTGGAAGCCAAGCGTTATAACGAAGCGGTGGATATTTTCCAGCGTGTGCTGATGTCGGTGCCGGATGATTTCGTTTCCCACGTTGGCTTAAGTATTATTGCCGATGATCAGAGCAAA
Organism: Anaerolineales bacterium; assembly: GCA_049578465.1. Classification (GTDB taxonomy): domain Bacteria; phylum Chloroflexota; class Anaerolineae; order Anaerolineales; family Villigracilaceae; genus Fen-1038. The sequence continues at coordinate 4,422 of JBAUMB010000261.1, read as the reverse complement.
CTGGATGAAGCCATCTGGCATATGGAACGCGCCTTTGAGACTCAGCCTTCCAACTCTGCCATTCAAGGCGAGCTTCAACGCCTGTTCGGCCGCCGCGACGGAGTCGAACCGCCTAAGATTCGTCTCACGCGCGGCGCATTGGCGCATATGTATGTTCAGGGCGAATTATATACGCAGGCAGTTTCTGAAATCCGCGCCGTGCTGGCGAATGACCCTCAGCGAATGGATATGCAAGTTTTGCTTGCCAAAGCTTATTACCACATGGGGCAAAAAGCGGACGCAAACGATTCCTGCTCGCAGCTTCTCAAACGATATCCATATTGTTTGGATGCCAATCGCATTCTGGTAGAAATTTTACCGGGAAGTCAACGTGCCGAGTCAACTCAGGTGTATCGTCAACGCGTGATCGAACTCGAACCGTATTCTGCGTTCGTGCAAGATTCTGTATTCCATTCCGATCAAGTCGCCGATGCGGCGGTTAGTTTGGAACAACTCGAATATCAAGGTCAAGTTGTGGATATGGGCGCCAATTGGGGCGGCAGTTTGGGAATTGGACTCGCGGCCGATGCGACAGTCGTTTCATCGTCGCAACCGGATTGGCTTAAACAATCTAACGCGCCTGCGTCTTCACCGGAAAAAGAAGCGGCTCCCGTTGCTCAAAGCCAGGAACAAATTCCAGATTTTCTTCGCCAAGCCGGTTGGGGAGAGTCGAGCGGCGCATTTCAAGAAGCACCATCTGCCAGTTCCGATGAAGGCGAATCTGCTCCAGCGCTTCAAGCCGATTTGCCTGATTGGGTAAAAGCGATGGCTCCTGCCGCGCCGGAAACGCCACCACAAGCAACACCGGCGAGTGCTCCTCTTCCGCCTGCGATGGATGTTCCTGATTGGCTGCAGAGTCTTGACAAGAGTCAACCTGTTGCACCAGTTCCATCTGCGCAGACTCCTCAACCAACTCCATCATCGAATGATCTTCCCGATTGGTTGCAAAGTCTTGATAAGAGTCAGCCGGCTGCCCCAGCTCCTCAGCCACAAACTCCGATCAATCAACCCAAACCTGCATCTGTGATTCAACCACAACCGCCTGCGGCACAACAACCTGTTATCAATCAAACAGTTGCTCCCAGTCCTCAACCTGTCGCAACGACTGGCGCTGATCCGCTTGGAGAACTTGGAAAAAGTTCGCAGGAACAAGATGATGCAATGGCTTGGCTTGAAAGTCTGGCAGCCAAGCATGGCGCCAAAGCAGAAGAACTAGTTACAGATCCGAATGCGCGTACAGATGTCGCACCGGATTGGGTCGATAAAGCGAAAACAATCGGTGAGACTCCGGCGGTCGCGCCTGCGCCAATAGTTGAACAACCTCCGGCTGCATCAGATGATCAAACTGGTATGTGGTTCCGCGATCTCGAAGCCAAGGAAGCGGAAAATGTTACTGCGAAGACAGAGGCACAAGAACCTTCAGCCGTGTCGGAACCATCAGATTGGATGAGCAGTCTTTCTGATCAAAATTCTTTTCCGCAAATGTCCAATGAACCTTCCAAAGCCGCAGAAGAGACTCCCATTCTGAACGCGCAAGACACTCCTGATTGGCTTAAGGATATGCAGAACGAGCCTGTTCAATCTGAGACGCAGGATGTTCCCGATTGGTTGCGCGGAGTGGAACAACGTATTCAGACTGCTGAATCGGTCGCACCCTCTGAAGCTCCTAACTCCGATTCGGCGGTTGATTTGCCGGCTTGGCTGGCCAGTTTGGATAAAGAAGAATCAACGACCTCGCCTGCCACACCTGCTGATGAATTGCCCGAATGGTTGGCGAGTGAGGCGGAACCGCAAGCGGCTGAACCGACTCAACCGGAGGAGTGGCATCCGCTTGAAACTGAATCACAAGCTATTGAGCCGACTCAACCATCAGATTGGTCAATTAGCGTTGAACCTCCCGCGCCGGTTAAAGCTCCAAGCCGCGAAATGAATTTTGAAGTTGAGCGGCCTCAACCCGTGAAACGATCCGCACCCAAAGCGCAGAAGCCGCCCAAGCCGACTCGCAAATCAGAGACAGGTATATCAGTTGAGAATGCTCAGGCAGAGATGGCACGCGGCAACATTGGTGTAGCGATTGATGTTTATGTCAAACTCATTCGCAAAGGCAAATCACTCGAAGAGATCATTCGCGATCTGCGGGATGCGCTATATCGCTATCCCGTTGAAGTTCCGCTTTGGCAGGCGCTTGGCGACGCATACATGCGCTCCAATCGTTTGCAGGAAGCGCTGGACGCGTATACCAAAGCGGAAGAATTGCTTCGTTAAATAAGTAAGTCGGACTTTTAGTCCGACTTACTCTATAATTTATTTTGGAGGAATCTGTGGAACGAACGCTCGTACTTGTCAAACCCGATGGAGTGCAACGCGGACTCGTCGGCGAAGTAACATCCCGCCTCGAACGCCGCGGACTTCGGCTGGTCGCCGCTAAGTTTATGAACGTCAGCCGACAACTCGCTGAAACTCATTATGCAATCCATAAAGGCAAACCGTTTTATGATGGCTTGATCTCTTACATTACTTCTGCGCCGGTGATGGCAATGGTGTGGGAAGGTCCGAACGCGGTAGCCGCTGTCCGTCAGACGATGGGTGCGACGCGTCCGACCGAAGCTGCACCGGGCACACTTCGTCATGACTTTGCGCTTGAAGTCGGACGCAACCTGACTCACGCATCCGATGAGCCAGCCAACGCCGATAAAGAAGTCGCGTTATGGTTTAAGAAAGAAGAGTTGGTCGATTGGAAGCGCGACGTAGACAAATGGATTTTTGAGAAGTAAAAAATAATCCCGCATTTATGCGGGATTATTTTTATTGTTTGGTTTCTTTATCGCACGCCTTTGATTTTAGAAACAAATACGGTGCCCAGGATAAAGAACACAACCGCCATTAGAAAGATCACCGTATAACCTAGGTTTGGAATATTATCCGCTTTACCGATACGTTGGAAATTATCAAGTAAAACACCTGCGACCGGAGTTGCTACAATTTGCGGAAGAACATCAGCCACATGCCACACGCCCATATCTTTGGCGTAATCGTCAATGGATGGCAGAACATCAGAAACTAATGCCCAGTCGACGCTTTGATACGCGCCGTAGCCTAATCCAAAGACAATGCCCATTAGTACAGCCACTGTAAAGTTATGAGATAAAATAAAGACCAGGCAGACGATACCCATCAATGCGCCTGACAGATACACCATCCGCTTGCGGCCATATTTATCGGATAGCACACCAGCCACCAGCGTTGTGATGACCGCGCCAACTAATAGAGCAGGGAGGAAGAACGAAACTGCCGCTTCGGCCGTGTCGGCGACTTTACCGAAGCCTGCTAAAAAGAATGGCGCGCCGATCACATCGCCCATGTAGTATTGAATGAATTCCTGAACAGTTGAAATTCCCATGATGATCAGTAAACGCGTTAATAATACCCATGTGAAGTCGGAGTATTTAAACGGATCGATTAAGCCGCGCATAAATTCACCCAGCTTGAAGGGTGGGATTTCATGCGGAACATCAATCTCGTTTACGCCAAACCAAGTAACTATCGCGCCGAGAATCATCACGCCGATCATGATGAAGTAAATCGCCGCGATTCCAAAAGGTTCGACCAGAAAGCCCATCAGCCCGCCGACAAAATTACCGAGAATAGTCATCAGACCCAGCCAGCCCGAGGCGGAGCCGCGTTGTTCGGTAGAAACCAGATCAGGGATCAATGCGCTATAAGGCGCAGTGGCCACATTGTTAAAGAATTGAACGATCCAGAAAGCAAAACTCCAGGGCCAAAGCGATTCGGGATGTCCCGCTTGAATGAGATAAGCCATCCCAACCAAGCCAATTACATTTCCCACGGTTCCGATCACGACCCACGGTTTTCGTCTTCCGCCGGGCAGACGGATGCGGTCGGAGAGTGCGCCAAAAACCGGCGCGGTAACCATAGAGATGATCGCACCGGCTGAAAGAACCAAACCAAGCTCGGTGCCTTTGACTGAATTGCCAACCGCCGCCTTGACCTGGCTTGGCATGGTGATGATCAGAATGGCTGACCACATCATATTGGTCGAGAACCAGTAGAAGCTCAACAGGATCTGTTGGAATGTTGAGATGGGTGGACGAATGTAGGTTTTGTTTTCTGCCATGCCAATTTCCCTTTGTATCTTTGGAATGCGCTATTATAACCTTACCGGAGATAACCCGCCATGGATTGAAAGTTGCCGCCGTTATTGCACTCTCAACAATACTTTGCCATCTTCCCAAAGCTCTTCCAGGTTGTAATAATCGCGCTGATCGGGCGAAAAGAGATGGACGACCACATCTACATAATCCACAACAACCCAGCCCTCGCGCGCTTCGCCTTGCTTTCTACCCTTCTTACGATGTGTTGTAT
>JBAUMB010000260.1:0-2797 GCA_049578465.1 Anaerolineales bacterium | reverse complement strand
AACAGATTTCATCATTTCTCTCAATATACTATTTATTCTATACAGCGGGGAACCTCGTAATTCATTCATCTGGTTGTCATCTGGCTATGCTACCATTCGTGAGCATTATCACTTCACCAGAGGATGTCCATGTCGAGAAACAAATCTAATTCCAATTTCGATTTCAATCGAGCGGTCAAGAAATTTTTCCTTTCCGCTTTTGTGGTGTTGGCGTTCATCGCCTATGCCATCCATGAACGGCTGACCAATTCCAGCGCGCTAGCAAGTTCCGCTTCCGCCGCGCCGACTTCGGGCGCGAGTCAAGGCCCGTCGGCTTCGTCTGCGGGCGCTCCAACCACCGATCCAGCATCGAGCAGTTCCGCGTCTAATTCATCGTCACAGCCTGTTGCGTCCAATTCGGGATCATCCAGCGCCAGCGGTTACAAAAATGGAACTTATACCGGACCATCGGTGGATGTCAATTATGGATTGGTGGAAGTTCAAGCGACCATCCAAAACGGAAAGATTTCGGATGTTCAATTCTTAGATTATCCCCATGATCGCCGCACCTCACAGCAGATCAATGCGATTGCAATGCCGGATCTTCAACAGGAAGCGATCCAAGCGCAATCTGCCAACGTGGATATCATTTCCGGCGCCACGCTGACCAGCGAAGGCTTCCAGATGTCATTGCAATCGGCGCTTGCGAGCGCTCATTAGCCAGTGCTCATTGAATCTCGTGAAGCAGACGCGCATCCTGATGGGTATGCCGGTCACTTTGGAAGTTGTTGATGCGTCGGCAAGCGAGTCGCTGTTCGATGAAGTATTTGATTACTTCCAATCTATTGATGAAAAATTCAGCACCTACAAAGACCAAAGCGAAATATCACGCCTCAATCACGGCGACCTGAAGTTGGATGAGGCCAGCGATGATATGAAACTCATCTTTGAATTAGCCGAGCAAACCCGCCGCGAGTCGAACGGTTATTTCGATATTCATCACAATGGCATCATTGATCCATCCGGCATTGTCAAAGGCTGGGCGATTTATAATGCGGCAGAAATTTTGTATGAAAAGGGTTTTGAAAATTTCTACGTGGATGCAGGCGGCGATGTTCAAGTCAGCGGAAAAAATAGTCAGGGCGAGAAGTGGCGCGTTGGCATCCGCAATCCGTTCAACATGGATGAGATCGTCAAAGTGTTATCAATCAGCGATTGCGGTGTGGCGACTTCCGGAACCTACGTCCGCGGACAGCATATCTACAATCCAAAAAACGAAGATGATCCCATCACCGATATTTTGAGTCTAACTGTCATTGGTCCCGATGTTTACGAAGCGGATCGCTTTGCGACTGCCGCGTTCGCGATGGGAAGATCAGGAATTGATTTCATCGAAGCTTTTCCTGGCTTTGAAGGATATATGATTGACAAAGATAAACAAGCCACTTACACCACCGGCTTCCCAAGGTTTGTGTTAAATGATTCGATTCGTTGATAACCAGCTCAACCGCATCACCATGTATCGGCTGGTGCTATATTATTTGATCTTCCTGCTTGGCGTTGCGTTCTTTATCAGCATTGCCAATCCTTCTTCTGATCCTTTTGCATTGGCGCTGACGGTCGCATTTTTGCTGGCTGTCTCTGCTGTCACTAATCGAATATTCTCGAATATATTTAAAGTTCCAGCCAATGTTGAGTCGGTTTACATCACCGCGTTGATTCTGGCGCTGATCATTACGCCGATTACATCGCTCCACGATTTGTGGTTTCTGGCGTGGGCGGCGGTTTTGGCGAATGCCTCAAAATATATTATCGCGATCAAGGGAAAACATTTATTTAACCCGGCGGCTTTTGCCGTCGCGCTGACATATTTTACGATCAATCAATCCGCCAGTTGGTGGGTGGGTTCCGGCGCGATGCTGGTGTTTGTTATCTTGGGCGGCTTATTGGTTGTTCGCAAGTTGGGTCGCTTCGATATGGTGTTTAGCTTTTTGATCGCGGCTCTGGCAACGATCTTCGTTTCGAGTTTGTTCACCGGCAGTGATTTCATCACCTCAACGCAAAAGCAAATCCTTTATTCGCCGCTACTATTTTTTGCTGTCATCATTCTGACCGAGCCGCTCACAACTCCGCCGACGCGGCGTCTGCGAATTGTTTACGGTGCGTTGGTCGGATTCCTTTTCACGCCGCAATTCCATTTCGGTGGTTTGTTTATCACACCTGAACTTTCGATCCTGATTGGGAACGTGTTTTCCTACATTGTCAGCTCAAAAGATAAACTCGTTCTGAAACTCAAGGAAAAGAATCGCATCGCGCCCGACACCTACGAATTTATTTTTCCGGCCCCGCGCAGATTTAGTTTTGTCCCCGGTCAATATATGGAGTGGACGCTCGCTCATCCCGATACCGACGATCGCGGCAACCGCCGATATTTCACGATTGCTTCTTCGCCTTCCGAACGCAATCTGCGGCTGGGAGTGAAGTTCAATCCAAAGTCCAGCACATACAAGAAAGCTTTGCTTGCGATGGATAAGGATACGGAAATTGTCGCGGCGCAACTTTCTGGCGATTTTGTTTTACCGGACGATCCACAACAAAAGGTAGTTCTCATTGCAGGCGGAATCGGTGTCACGCCGTTCAGAAGCATGATTAAATATTTGCTCGATAACCGTCAGCGCCGGCCGATTACTTTGTTTTTCACCGCCCCGAGGGTCAATGATTTTGTTTATAAAGATGTATTTGATCGAGCCCAATATGAATTGGGCATCAAAACAATTTATTCGGTGACTGATAATAGCAACTTGCCTTCTTCATGGAC
>JBAUMB010000259.1:0-7684 GCA_049578465.1 Anaerolineales bacterium | reverse complement strand
GGTTACGATAATATCGGCGCAGAGACCGCGTCAGAGCTCTTGGTAACAATGGTTTGAAGAGATAATATAAGCGCTTGGGCCAACTTAACTTCCAGTGGTCAGGACCGAAGCGGCTTTCACCCAGAGTCAAAGCGGATAATTCATCTGCCTCGATATTTTCACCTAACTCCAGAAAGTGAATTGATTTCCGAATGGCTTCCTGCCAATATTGATTCGATATGGGCGGTTCACAAGACCAGAATTTTTCCGGAGCATTTTGAGTCCAAAGGTTTGACATTCCCACGCTCCTAGACAAGATTTATTTGCGGATGCAGCATCTGGTAGCTACACACCCAGGAATTCTTGCTCATAAATCCTCACAACCTCTCCGAGAGGATCGGTTAGAAAAAATCCTAAACCCGATTCACGGAATGTAATGTTATGCTCTCGACTCTTGCCAACGACATTTGATATTACTTCTCGCATTGCCGTTTTAGGATGGAAATAACGGATTAATTCATAATTCGGCATCGGAAATGGAATATTGAGAGCAGCCAGACATGCGAAATAAGGAAAACTAACGCCTGCCGCCAACGAGCCCCTAACACTACCCCAGAAGCGAGCATTGATATCCACAATCCTGAGGTTATCGTAACTGTCGCAGATTGTATCCACATTTGCATATCCGCTCCAGTGTAATCCGGCAATAAGCTTTTTCGCCACCGCAGAAAATTTCTCATTCTTAATAAATTTTATAGCTCCAGCCGCCCCGTATTCCTTTGTATTTGGAATGATAGCCTGCTGGATCGTCAACGCCAACGCTTCCCCATCGCGCGATAGAAAATTTAGATCCACATCTGATCCGGATAAAAATCCCTGTACTATAAACCTCCCCCTGATCTGATCGGGTTGTTGTTGATCTAAATGTCGCATTAAGTCTGACGGCGTATCAAATCGCTCGATTCCGTCGCCGTCCCGCGATGTCATCGGTTTTAACAAAACAGGGAATTCTAAGTCCTTTAATTTTGCTTCAAATTCATTACTATAGTCAACTAAAATACTTGGAGGGCCCGGAATCTGATTCTGTTCCAGGAATTGTGAAAGCAACCATTTATTATTAGCAATCTCGAACGCTTTGGGATCAGGCAAAGGGGCCAAAGCTACAAACTTTTCCAAAGCCTTTCTATTGGCAAGTGCAAAATATATACTCTTTGTATCTGTTGGCAAGAGCACATCGATTCTATGCTTGCTTACTAACTGTGCGATGGCGTCCAGATGTGCAGAAGCATCCTTGGCTGGCTCGAATGTATAGCTATGGCAGTGACGTGAAAAACGAATCGGTGACCAGTGCTTGCTAGAAAGAACATGTATTTTAACATTCGGAAAATATGAAAGGCAGTGTGCTGCAAAAAGCGAAAATCCGCTTTCGCCGTCAGGAACAAGTACGGAAAAAGACTCTTTCAATGGGTTTGTTTGCATGTTGCTCCGTTGCCTTTTCAGGTCAAATTGCTTCTAAAGATCTTTTCATCTTGTATGAATCGCAAATTTATCTTCATGCTGAAGACTTTTTAAAAAAATTTACGAAAAATCCCATATCCCGCCGTGCTGATACGGAATAACAGCGGGGAATGAACGAATTGATACCTTCCATAGCATACCAGCTTACCTCCAAATTTAGCTTTAAAATCACGCACACCATATTTCTGATTCGGCTTACCCGCGCCGCCGAAGTCATACACCTTATAGCCCTTTTCAGCACTCCACTGGAAAATATGCCACATCAGTAAATCGTTGGCAACATAACTGCTATAAGCTCTATCCATGCCGCCATACCAGCCGTAAACTATATCCCGATAAATCAACTCTATTGATGTGGCAGCAAAGACATCCCCGACACTTGCTCGGGTAAATCGAACCATGCCTTGGGGATATAGAATATCAAAAGCGGCTTGGAATAAAGAAACGTTGGCAAGCGGAACTTGGGCATTATGATACGTCTTGCTTAATAAATTGTAACAGCTTGCGACCTGTTCGCGTTCTTTCACTTCTTCAATACGAACATTCCTTTTATTAAGACCGCGTCGAATCTTCTTGCGAGTCCCGGCGGTGAAATCTGAGAATATGGCCTCTGGCGGCCGATCTAAATCAATCAAATAGTTGAGATGGTCCTCATAGACGAAACCTTGCTCACGGAAAATTGGCGCTAAGACCGCATTTATATCCCACAGATTGCGCAATTCTGTAAAAAGTGGCGCCCCGTCAACCTGATGTGTATAGGATTTCAATAATAAAGCCGATGCTTTTTCTCCATCCTCGCCTGGTTCATAAAGAAGACTTCCATAAACAACCGACCGCGTGGTAAGCGAGCGCAGCAAGCCATCGTTGAGCGTGATCTGCACAGGCAGCAGCAGAGCCAGTGTTTGACCATTGTCTTTGACCGCCGCCCACAGGGTTGGTCGGTGCCCCTTAGCGCGGGCATAGACTTCGAACATCTCCGGAGTGTGGAAAATACTGCTGTTCGGGTTGCTCTCTATAAAACGCCGCCACTCGGCTTCTGGAAGCGAACGGACAATATTAACTTCACTCAACATAACCTTCTCCAAAGAATCTCAGATCCAATTTGAATAAGTCTAAATCGCAACGTCTCAGAAAAGAACAAGCGCAATATATCTTATACGCCTTCATTCACGATCACCGATCGGTAAAATATCTTTAGGCCCGTATCGATAGCGACTTAGCAGCGTAGGATTCCATTCCACACATGCTTCACCGTTCAGATGACAGCATCGGTAACCTTTGAGCGACCCTTATTTCCTTTGTGAATCGCGTCGAGAGTTGCATAAGCTTTGAGAAGCTGAATCGCCTGATGCGGCCAAGCAAGTTCGGCTTCTATTCGAGCTTGTCCCGCTTTTCCCATTGCGATCCGTTGAGCGGGATCGTTGATCAATTCAACAATCTTGTTTGCGAAATCCTGCTCATCGCCTGGAGTGGCATAAATGGCCGCGTCGCGCGCAGTAAAACGATGTTCAGGGAGATCGGACGAAACTACCGGCTTGCCCATTGCCATATATTCCATGATCTTAGCGGCTGTCGAACGATTATTATACGGATCGGATGGTTCTGGAGCTACACAAATATCCATAACCTTAAAATATTCTGCGATTTCGTCCGAGCTCTTTATCCAGCCAGTAAACAAGACATGAGATGTAATACCGAGTTGGTTGGCAAGGGTTTTTAAACCGGGCATAGCATCGCCATCACCTAAAATTACACATAAAATATCCGTCCTTCCAAAGTTGATTACTAAATGACGAATCGTCTTTATTAAATTATCTACACCATCTTGAGTTCCTGTTACTCCAACATAGCCGATAATAATTCTTCCATCCTTGCGTAAATCCTGTTTTGTATCCGCAGAACTGGATAGCTCTTTCAAATCAGGACCATTCCGTACAATTGCGATTCGAGGTTCTTCAACATGTCCGCGCTGAAGAGCAATTTCTTTATAAGATTCATTGGTAGAAATTACCTGATCCGCAAAGCGAAAGGAAAGTCCCTCAAGCCAAGTCAGCATTTTATAAATTGTTTTGCTGCCATTTCCTTTGAAATGTGAGTAATACAATTCCGGCGCCAGATCATGATGATCCATTACATATAACTTGCCAAATAGCTTATAGAAAGCCACAATGAAAACAAATGTATCGGGGGGCTGCGCAGTATGTATTATGTCGAATCCATCAATCACAAATAGATAGAAGGTCAATAGAAAAATAGCGATCATAGAATATCCGTATTCCCAAAGATAACCTGAGACGCCATTCGAATCTGGCGGGGACGGGAACCGGTACACATCCACATCGTTTAAGATTTCATGCCATTTCTGTCCCTTTTTCATTGGACTAATGACCGCAATGTGATAGCCGCCAGCTAATAGAGCCGCGGCTTCATGCCGAACCCGTTCATCATACGGGAACGGTGAATTTTCCAGCAACATCAATACGCGTTTGCCTTTAGATTTTTTCATTTTCTTATCTATCCTCATTATTTGCGTTCAAAGTTATTCCTAAGGTTTGAGTCACGTTTGATTCTTCAGCCAGCTGAGCAAATTCCAGCTTAATAGACCATGTTGTCTTTGTAACTTCAGGTAATTTACGGCTGTCGCGTTCCGGATGGGTTTTCGTTCCTTCAAGACTGAGGGAGATTGACCGAGAAAATCTTTCCATCCGCGTAACACATTTATCAAATAACCATGCCGCGCTCCTCGAAGGAGAGTGGAGCCGGTTTTCAAAGGGACAAAAATCAACAGCAGCCACCATGGGAAACGCAAAAGATAGACTGAAAGACAATGATTGAATATCATTCCTTCGCGTTCCGCGCCGCGAATTCGGGATTGCGGAGAGGCGCGATGGAAAACAAGGGCATCGGGGTAATATAAAATATCATAGCCGGCGTCCAACACACGCAAACTGAATTCCATTCCTTCGCAACCGAAAAATAAATGCTCCCAAAACAGCCCAACTTTGTTAAACATTTCTTTCCTAATCGCGCAGCCTCCTTCAGAGAAACTAAAACTTAGAAATTCTGTATCTTGAAATGCGAGAGCAGCTTGAGAGTAGGACCAGCCGGCAATATTGTCAATCTGCTTCGTAAATGCATTCACAATTTTGCTGTTGATGACGCCCAATTTCGGCTCGAGCCGAAATTTTTTTACGATATTGCCTATCATCTTGTTGGAAGGACTAGCATCGCTGTCCAAGCAAACGACGATCTCGCCCTGTGCAATCTTAATACCGGCATTCCGCGCACAACTGACGCCCATATTATGATCAAGCGCTACAAGCTTGATATCCGGATAAGTTTCGGCAACAGCTTCAAGTGTATTATCATTCGAACCATTGTCGACCACTATAATTTCAAACTCCTCATAATCCTGATCGTAGATCGCTTGAACGGTCTCAAGAACATCCATCTTTCGATTCCAAGTAATAATTACAATGCTTACAATCGGTATATCTAGTTTACTATTCATGAAGTCACTCTTTAATACTGAATCCTTTTACTTTCATGGATACCTCGTATCAGTTTTGGGAGATAGCCGTTGTTGCTTTACTTTTCGTAAACGCTGCCCAACAACTGTATCTTCTCGTGCCCATCTTAACAACCGCAGAAACTGGTAATAGCGCGATGTTAATTTGAAACCAAAAGCCAGAAGGCTGTCCGTTGATTCACACGGCCGCCGCCAAAGGTTGTAGCGCCCGCTCTTACCCGTGACCACACCGCAACCAGTGAGATAACCGGTCTCCATAGCAATTTCCCATACTCTCGGGCTTGATTCGCCATAAGGGTAAGCCAAAAAAGGTATCTCCCGATCAAGAATATGCTCAAGGAGTTTCTTTGAGTTCGCTAGCTCATCCCTGATCTGCTCGCTAGAAAGGTCGGGCAAATGTGGATGCGTGTTGGTATGACTTCCAAAAGAGATGTCCGCGTCGCGCAACTTTCTGATTTGATCCCGGCTTAGCAGAGGCGCGTTCATGACCTTATCCCAACGGTTTGTCGCTCCAATGCAGCCGGCAACCAAAAAAACTGTCGCTGTAAATTCGTGCTGGTGAAGAATAGGATATGCAGTCGTCAGAAAATTTTCGTAGCCGTCATCAAAGGTCAGGACAAACATTTTTTCCTGAGCGCGCAATCCGAGCCTCCGAAAATGCAAAAATTCCATCAGAGTAATAGAACGATATCCAGCGTCGCGAAGATATTGCATCTGGCGTTCAAACTGACTTAAAGGCATGCTGTAAGCCGAGTGATTATTAGACAACATTTTATCGTCCACTATCTGGTGATAAGCCAATATTGGGATATTCACCGGAAAAGAAAGTTCATCCACGGAATAGTTGTTTTTCTGAAACTGGTTCTTCATCTGCAAATCTCTCTAAATATCCGTAACGGGCCTTTCAGCTAACGTCTCGCCGAAAAATGTTAATTAAAAACCTACTTCTTCCTCGAATATATTTTGCCATATTCAACAGGATTGGAGTTCTCCGCAGGATCGTCAGGGTTAATTCATAAGTAGCAGTCAGTAGATATATAGAATTACCCAAGAAACTTTTCGGGAAAACCTGAAAATCTACCCTGTTCTTAAGGCGATTTGTCCATTGTTCCTTATAAGGGTTATAAGAACCGAAATCCATAATCTCTATACCGTTGGAAACTATTTCGTTTACATATAAATCCAGCAGCACTTTTTCAGGCGAATATTTTATATAATTAATATCGTAAGCCAGAAGCTGTCCGACAACATTTTTACGAAAGATAAAATTGAGGGCCTGCGCAAGCGGGATTTCTCCTGCCCGCAATGTAATTAATTCAATCTGTCCCTTGGCCATTAGCTGTTGTGTTGCATCCAAATAGAATTCCCTATATCTTTTATCATTGAACATACTGGGTGTTTCTGATTTATCCCACCGCTTGCGATGCAGGTCAAACAACAATACCAGGTCTGATTTGACTTGATCAATGGCAGATCGTTCCAAGTGGGGTTCGCCCAAATCCCTTTTCAGTTTTTTAATTTGAGTGGCTAAGTTCTTCCTTGATTTTTTCTTTTTTTCGACTTCATCCAAACAAACTCCCGAAGTTTCAGCTATCGCTAAAAACATACATTTCTCGACCTGTACCGTCTTGCGCACCGGATAATTGCCAAGCTGGTGGAGAAAAAACTGGGCCGAGGTTGACGTTTCAGGGAGGTGCTTTAGGCTGAGAATATCCCATTCTTTTTGAAACTTCAGCAGATATTTCAAGACGAATTCGAGAACGTCATTCCCGTTCTGCCCAATAATAAAGTCCTGATAATTAGTTTCTTCGGCGGCAATTAATTCCAAGCGACGGATTTGAAGCCCTAATGATTTTATATAAGTAAGTTTTAAAGGGGCAATTGCAACAATTTCATTGGCCTTTTTTACAATCAGGATGAAAAGCTCTGCATGATCATTAAAATATTTCCAATAGGTCATTTGCCATTCGTATGATAACTCGACCGTTCTGGTTTCGCTGCTTTCCAGTAGCATGTTCCATTCTTGTCGAATGGACTCCAGACAGTTGATATCCCGAACTCTTTCTATTTCTAAAATTGTCTTGTCCATGGAGTTGACTGCCTTTACATTTTAAAGCGAGCGCGCTTTGAATGGATAGAGATAGCCTTTTCATAAATACCAATTGTTTGATTAATTGAAGATTTTTCCATCTTTAGCATCCATTCTTCGGCGTTTGATCCCATACGATGACGTAAATCCTCGTCCAAAAGTAACTGCGAAATTGCGTTGGCTAACTCTTCGACATTTTTCGGCGCCACTAGAAGGCCTGAGATACCGTCCTGCACATATTCAGTCAAACATCCGACACGCGAAGCTACAACGGGTTTTCCAAAACTGTAGGCGGTCACTAAAACGCCGCTAGTTGATGCGGAGACGTACGGAAGGGCCACCAAAGATGATCGCTGAAATAAAGTTGCCATCATATCGGCCGGTACAACCCCCTCGATAATTTCAAACTTGCTTTGATCGCCAATCATTTTCTGGCAGCGCTGCAAATCTTCACCATGCGCCGCAATCAAGAATCGTGCATGGGGTACCTTTTGTGTAATAAGAGGCTGGGCTTTTACAAGATATTCCAACCCCTTCTGCGGGTGGGCTCTTCCGAAAAAGAGAATTGT
>JBAUMB010000258.1:0-3127 GCA_049578465.1 Anaerolineales bacterium | reverse complement strand
CGCTGCTAATTAATAACATATGCTAGGAGGTAAATCCGATGATTGTTATAGGATGGAACAACGGCGACCATCAAAAAAGTGGCGCTGGATATAGCGTAAAACTGAATGCAGACGACCGTGATCGTTTCTTTAAGCGGGATTGGGAAACTATCATACTTGAGATGGAAGGCTCGTCAGATTCCATAAGAGTCAATGTTGCAAAGTCATCTTTTTGGGGAACGACTTGCAGAGAGCTTATCAATGTTGAAATAGGCCGCTGGTTAATTCGGAATCGTTTATCGCCTTGGAAAAAAGGTCATCCACCGAGATTGTTATTAATGCTCATTAAAAGTAATCGCTTTCTTCTCAAGAAACAGGATGATGGCAAATAAGAGATTTAAATCAGTAATACCACGTTCTTGGTGGTAGAGTTACAGTTTGCTAGGGGGAGAAGGTGTCCGGTTTACTGTCGTCCAGGTTCGATAGTCTTTGCTAGATAAGGCGATCAAGAAAGAGTTGCAAAAGGACAAAAAAACATGTCAGATACATTGTTAATAGGCGTTCTTTTGATGGATAAGACCGATGGCTCTCAAATTGGTTTTATCAAATTTGACTCGTCCGGCGTCATGGTATATCAAATAATTAAGGCAGAAATGCATGTGTTTGCCTTCAAACCTATTGATCGTCTTCTAAATGAGCAATGGTTAAAGGAGCCTTTGTATAAGAAACATTCGAAATCAATGGATGAGAATTCGAAACTTCCGGAAAAAATTCTTGAGCAGGAAGCAAAAAACTGCGCAGATTTTTTGAATTCTTTGGAAAGTCCGCTAATGCTGGGAGGTTACCTTGTCGAGGCGCTGGCGGTGGCTACGCCGATCGAAGTTCAAACAATTGCTGAGGTGGCCAAGAAAATTCCTCCTGTGAAGAAGAAATATAAAAGCAAATCCACCGGATCGACTGCATCAAATATGAAACTTACCCTTTCGGCCTGCGACACGCATGCCCGTAAGATATTCGAGGCAATGGTCAGGGGTTGGAAAGAGGCAGGCGGAACCGTAGTTAGCAGGAAGCCCGGTAGAATTTTCTTAATACTCAGCACAAAGGCACATGCAACTGCAAAGATCGCACGCCGGCCCCACAACTTTAATCTGGCCGTTCTCGCCTCGCCACGCGGTGGAAAAAGGGCCCACATCCAAGTCTCTTGGGAGTTGGGCGATACCAGTCGCTCTTGGGGATATTTGGACTGCATCCCGGAAGTGGTTGCGCAATTTGAAAAAACAATATCATCACTGCCTGGCTTTGTAAAAACATATATTAGTTGCTTAATGATAGATAAGGAATTCAAATCGCTTCATACCAAGATATTATTGGATGCGATGAAAGTAGTAATGGATGCTGAAGCTAAAGCACCATAGAGGATGCGAGTCCACTGATTAAAACCGAAGAAGAGCCCGCCACCAACAAATCACTTCCCATATCTACGCCATGCTCAGTTGAATTCAATCTTTGATTTTCCGAAACTAGAAAGATGAACTTCCACCATGTATAAAATCAGCCCCTCCGATCTGACCTTTAACTGGGATGGATGCAAGTATTGTTTCTATCTCAAAGTGAAACACAACATTGTGCTGCGGGGTCCATTTCCCGGCATCTTTACGAAGATGGCGAACCTGACCAGCGAATTCTATTTGGGGAAGCCCACCAGCGAAATCTCCCCGGATCTTCCGCCGGGCGTTGTGAAGCTTAAAGAGAAATTCGTTAAATCAACGCCTGTCTCAATCCCGGGCGCAAAGTCCCAATGCTACATCAATGGCCGCTTCGATGCCGTTATTGAATTTGATGATGGTTCCTATGGCATTGTGGATTACAAGACCTCCGAAGCCAAGGATGAACAGGCTGCCTTTTATAGCCGACAGTTGTCAGCGTATGCCTATGCCTTGGAGCATCCGGCTCCTAATGCCTTGGGTCTGTCCCCTATCAGCAGGCTGGGATTGTTTGTTCTTACGCCGGATCGTTTTGAACGCACGGCTAACAATGATATGGTCTTTGTGAACAAAGCCACCTGGATGGATGTGCCTCGGGATGACGAGGCATTCCTAGCTCTATTGGGTGAGGTGATGGCCGTCCTAGATGCTCCCACGCCGCCGAAATCATCGGAAGACTGTGATGTCTGTAATTACCGGAACAACATGCAGGAATTCTTAGCAGGAAACCGCAGGCAAACTTTTCAATGAGCATCTCACCAAGGTGCGCTTGTGGTAGCATTAAATGAATTCTGCACATTCATCAACTCCGGTGGCAGCCGATGATCAAGAGCGCAAAGTTCGATTCAAATTCTTGAAAAGGATATACAATAGGAGTAACCCGATGTGACTAAAGCCTCGATCACGCCGCTTGAATTCGTTCTATCCCGTTCCGAAAAGGCTGTTGAAGAATAAACGAGAAACGCCGAAAGAATAAGGCAGGTTGAGAAATTGATGCTTGAGTTCGGTATATCTAAGATATAATAATTTTAGAGACGCTCCTTAGTAAGGAAGTGAAATGCCATTTCCACCTGCACACCGCGTAATTTATAAGAAGAACCCTTTAGTAGAAGTAATCTGTCAATTTCGCTTTCCCCCAATTCTTTCAATTGAAACGGAAGTCCCTGCGAAGTTACAAGAAGCCATCCGAAATATGTATCCCCTTTTTACAGAGAATGCAGAAATCCTTTTTACGATTCCCAACGTTTCAAATAATGTAGATGCGGCTGTTGCCCAAAAACTAGAATTCCCACCCTCCTCGATAAACAGGAAGAATTACGAGTTTCGATCCGCCGACGAAAATTGGAAAATTAACCTAACACGGGATTTCTTAGCCCTCTCAACAACCCATTACCATAGATGGGAAGAATTTAGTGCCCAATTGGATCAAGCCTTCCATGCGTTTATAGAAATATACTCGCCGGCCTATTTTTCAAGAATAGGTCTAAGGTATAGAGATATTATTAATCGCTCTGTGCTCAGTTTGGAAGGCGCAAATTGGTCAGATTTGCTTAAACCTTACGTATTGGGAATTCTTAACGATCCTGCCATTACCGCAAACGTGATTGCCACCACCAACATTACCGAAATAAGACTTAGTGATAATCAAAGTGTAGTTAGAATAA
>JBAUMB010000257.1:0-6316 GCA_049578465.1 Anaerolineales bacterium | reverse complement strand
GCCTGACGGTCCGCACGACGCAAGTCATAGATATAATCGCAGGACGCGAACATCCGCGCGGCGCGGACTTCATCATTGTTTACGCCGCGCAATTTATTTCCGGCGTTCCTCAGGCTTGCGATGATGCCGATCAAGTAGGATGGTTCGAACGATCTAACCTGCCGCCGCTGGCGTTTCGCGCCACAAAAAAAGTTTTAGGTGAAAATGAAATTAAATAACTTTCGATTTTTTTCTTTGATGATCTTGCTCTTTGCTATGGGTTGCAGTGGCATCACACCCACACCGGGAATTCCTGCCAGCAATCTAACCACGTTCACGGATCAGAACAAGTATTATCAAATCCAATTGCCGAGGGATTGGGAGCACGATCAATCTTCAGGCACTCATTATTATATGGATACATTTACATCGCCCGATGTCAATGCCGTGATTCAAAATATCGCATACGATGATGGCACACCTTTATCCGGTTCGACGAATGCACAATTTGCATTGAACTTGCTCGATAAATATTTTAGCGCGAATGGTCAGACTGGCTCCATCACGATCAGCGATACGGACATGGAGAATGACGGCAGCGAACGTTTGAGTTGGGCATCAGCTTCTACAGATGCTTCGGGCATTTCGTTTATCGAGGTGCGAAACCAAACCACTTTTCTTATTTTTACAGTCGAGTGGAAAGATAAATATAAAGGCCAATACTTCAATATCCTCGATCAAGTGACGTCCAGCTATACAGTTCCCTAATTGCTCATCTTAAAAAATCAATCGGTTTGAGTTAATTCTCCGAGTGCTGTTTGTGCTACAATTATTTTGTGACTATGAATCTTCGCGTGCGTCCTTCCCCGATTGCTGGTCAGTGGTATGAAGGCGAATCAAAAGCGCTTGCCCAGAGTGTCGACTCATATCTTGACCATGCGAAATTGCCGGAACTTCAGGGAGATGTGATCGGCGTAGTCGCGCCTCATGCCGGACATCAATATTCAGGTCCGGTTGCCGGTTATGCATTTGCGTCGCTTCGTGGCCGGACCCCGGATTTGGTCGCGGTGCTTTCGCCTTTTCATAACGCTCATAACGCTCCCTTGCTAACATCCGCGTACGATGCGTACGAGACGCCGCTTGGTCAAATTCAGATTGATCACAACTCAGTGCAGGCTTTGGATACGTTAATAAAATCAGCTTTAGGTTTTAGCTTGACGCGCATCTCCAATGACCCGGAACATTCGCTTGAGATCGAATTGCCATTCTTACAACGTTCACTCGCTTCGGAATGGAAGTTGTTGCCCATCATGGTTCGCGCCGTCGAGCCACGCGTCTCTCAAGCATTGGGCAAAGCTCTCGCCAAAGTTCTACAGGGAAAAAATGTTATTCTCGTTGCCAGCACGGACTTATCTCATTATTACACTCAAGATGTTGCGATAGCTTTTGATGAAGTGATGCTTTCCAAGATCGAAGCTTTTGATCCTGACGGCGCCTTTGATGCGGAACGTAATGATAAGGGTTTTGCGTGTGGTCTCGGCGCACTGACAGCTGTGTTGTGGGCTTCTAAAGAACTCGGCGCGGATACTATAAAGATTTTAAATCATGCCACCTCCGGCGATGTGACCGGCGATTACAGCGGCGTTGTTGGTTACGGCGCGGCGGCAATTCTAAAGACCAAATAAAATCTCATGACATCTTTTGTGCAAGTTGCCGTTAACGTCCCGTCTATCGCGGGCGTTTTTGATTATTCCATTCCCGAACATCTTGCGGGACGCGTCGGCGTTGGACATCTTGTGCTCGCGCCGTTTGGAAATAAAACGGTTCAGGGCATTGTGCTTCGATTTGTTGAGCATCCATCCGTTGCGCAAACCAAAGAAATTTTTGAGCTGGTTGATCCTGATCCGGTTTTGACTCCGACTCAAATTGCATTGGCTGAATCATTAGCCGAATTGACTCTTTCACCGCTGGCATCCCTCATCGGACTCTTTTTGCCGCCCGGACTCAATCAGCAGGCGGATATATTATTTTCAATCCGCGAATCAATCCCCGATTCTCAAATCGAATTATCAGCAATTGCTTCCCGTTTGATAAAACTTTTGAAAGACAAAGGTTCTCTACGCGGCCGACAAATTGATCGTCATTTTGCGAAAGTGGATTGGCGCAAGTCTGCACAGGCTCTTGTCAAGCGCGGTATTTTATCGTCTCAATCCGTTTTGCCGCCTGTCAGTATTCGGCCAAAATTTGTCCGTACCGCGCAATTAGCAGTTGCACCAGAAATCGCTGAAGTTGCGATAGATAATTTAGGTAATACAGATGCAACGCGGACGCGCCGTCAAAAAGCATTGCGCTTTCTTATTAAGCAACCGGATGCGATCAATGTTTCGTGGGTCTATGCTGAAAGCGGATGCAACATCATCGACTTGCAAGAATTAGAAGAACGCCAACTGATTATTTTGCGCGAGACAGAAATTTGGCGCGATCCGCTGGCGAAGATAAAAGATGAAGAATTAGAAAATAAAGAATTCGTTTTGACCGATGAACAAGGACGCGCTTGGCAAAAGATCGATAATGCATTTTCACAACTCGCTGAGGGAAAATCTGTCAAACCGTTTGTATTGGATGGCGTGACGGGTTCAGGCAAAACTGAAATTTATTTACGCGCGGCTCAAGAAGCGATTCGCCGCGGCAAACGAGCCATCATCCTCGTCCCTGAAATTTCGCTCACGCCGCAAATCGTCCGGCGTTTTCTGGCGCGCTTTCCTGGGCAAGTAGGATTGCTTCATTCCAAACTTTCCGAGGGCGAACGCTATGACACATGGCGCCGCGCCCGCAATGGAATGTTAAAGATTATCATTGGTCCGCGCAGCGCGCTCTTTGCGCCTCTGTCCAATCTCGGTTTGATCGTTGCCGATGAATGCAATGATGATTCGTATTACCAATCCGAGCCGCCATTTTACAACGCGGTAAACGCGGCTCAAACTTATGCGCGTATCAGCGGAGGCGTGTGCATTTTGGGATCAGCGACGCCAAGCATTGTTCAACGGTATCAAGCGGAAGCCGGGGAAAGTATCCGCTTGGAATTAACTCAACGCATCGCGTCCGAACCGGTAACTGAATCTGCAAATAAATTAGACTTGCCTTCCGTTCGTATTGTTGATATGCGCGATGAATTGAAATCCGGCAACCGCGAAATCTTCAGCCGCGAATTGAGCGACGCGCTTTCTTTAACATTAAAGCGCGGCGAACAAGCGATCTTATTTTTGAATCGCCGCGGCACTGCGACCTATGTGTTTTGCCGCGATTGCGGTTATGTGGTGAAATGTCCGCGTTGTGATACGCCGTTGACATACCATGTTTCATCCGGTGAAAATTTATTATGCCATCGTTGTGGTTATCAGCGGCAAATGCCGAAGCGTTGTACCGAATGCAACAGCGCAAATATTCGCGCCTATGGATTGGGAAGCGAAAAAGTCGAAGCCGAGGTCCAAGCGTTGTTTCCGAAGGCGCGCACGTTGCGCTGGGATTGGGAAACGACGCGTCAAAAAGATTCGCATGAAATTATTTTGAGTCATTTCGCGGCGGGACGCGCGGATGTATTGATCGGCACGCAGATGCTTGCGAAGGGACTCGATTTGCCGCGCGTTACTTTGGTCGGCATTGTGCTAGCAGACGTGGGACTCTTTTTGCCCGATCCGTTCGCGGCGGAAAGAGTCTTCCAAGTGTTGACTCAAGTCGCGGGACGCGCCGGTCGCTCATCGCTGGGCGGACGCGTTGTCTTACAGACATTCGCGCCGGAGCATTATGTGATTCAAGCCGCAGCTCAACATGATGTGAAAGGTTTTTATCAGCACGAGTTGGATCAACGCAAACGGCTGGGTTATCCACCGTTCAGCCGACTCGTGCGACTCGAGTATCGGAACAATAACCCGCTCAAAGTCGAGGAAGAGGCGAAAAAATTATCTTCAAGACTTCAAAAACAAATCGAGTCTGAAAACTTGAAAACCATGTCAATCATCGGGCCCGCGCCATGTTTCTTTTCCAAGCTCGGCGGCGACTATCGCTGGCAAATTATTTTGCGCGGCTCTGATCCGGCTTCGTTTTTGCGCGGTCGTATCCCCGATCATTGGCGGGTTGAAGTAGAGCCGGTAAGTTTGCTATAATCAATCCAATTAGAAAAGGAATCGACATGCAATCTCTCACTCGTGGCTGGTCGTTTTTGAAGGAAGCTTGGCAGATGGCGTTCAAGGACAATGACTTGATCAAGCCGTCCATTTATGCCATGATTGTTGGGTTGATTATTACAATCATCGGAATCGTTCCACTGATCGCAGCCGCGTTTCTGTTTGGCGGCGAGGGCAGTCTCGTCGGACAAATCGCGATGGTGGTCATCGGCGCGATTCTTATTTTTATTCATTACGTTGTAAGTTATATTTTCTCCGGCATGACGGTTTATCTTATCTATGGTTATCTCGCGGAAGGCGACGGACGCATGGACAAGGCTTGGGCAATTGTCCAGCGTGAGTTTTGGCATATCGTTAGTCTCGCCGCGGCGTCGACGGTGGTTAACTTGTTTACGAATTCTCTCCGCAACCGCAGCAATCGCTCGCGCAATGCTATGGGAGGCATGATCGGTAATGCAATTGGCGGAATCCTTGAAACAGTCTGGACTGAAGCGTCGTACCTCATCCTACCGGCGATGATGATCGAAGATGCCAATCTA
Source organism: Anaerolineales bacterium (assembly GCA_049578465.1). Taxonomy (GTDB): domain Bacteria; phylum Chloroflexota; class Anaerolineae; order Anaerolineales; family Villigracilaceae; genus Fen-1038. The sequence continues at coordinate 1,614 of JBAUMB010000257.1, read as the reverse complement.
GTGACGGGCATCAAACGCGCGACGTATATTGCAAAAAATAATTTGTTGTTGATCGGCGTCAGCACCGTCGGCGTGAAGTGGATAACAAGCATTATCAGCTTTGTGCTCGGCGCGATTGGACTCGTGATCGGGATTGGTCTCGGACTTGGAATCATTTCAGTATCCAGTTCAAGCACCGTTGGCATCGTGCTTGGCATCGGCCTCGGAGCGATTCTTTTCTTTATCTTCGTGATGGTGGCGAGCGTGATCAGTTCGTATACGATGACCGCCTACAATACTTGCTTATTCCTGTGGGCGCGCGATGTTGAAAAAGCGCAGGCACAAGGACAATCGATGCAAGTTGCCGCGCCCGCTCCATTGGCAGCGGTGTTGAGTTAAATATCAACCGGAGATGAACAAAGATAAACAAAGATTTTTAATATCTCTGTTTATCTCTGGTGAATGAGATCGGTGGAAAATGCAACCTGAACGCAGACGTGAAGTAGTAACGTGGGATGAGGTGGATCGCCTCATTGATCATCTCATCCCGCAGTTCCGACGCGAATATACGGCGATGGTGATGATCACGCGCGGCGGCATCATCCCCGGCGGCTTGCTGGCGGATGCGATGAACATCACGCACATCCTTACCGCCGCAGTGGATTTTCCGGCGCAATGGGAAAGCCGCAAATCCACGCTAATGGCTTGGCCCGAGTTCATTCAATTTCCTGCGGAAGATAAATTGAGCGGACGCCCAACGTTGATCGTGGATGATGTGTGGGGTTCGGGACGCACGATCACAGCAGTAAAGAATCGCGTCTCGTCCGCGGGCGGATTCCCCGAAACGTGCGTGTTGCATTTCAACCCATATCGAAATCTATTCGGTTCCATCCGCCCTGATTATTACGCGGCGGTTACGGATGCCTTTATCGTTTATCCGTGGGAGATTGACCGCGGTGTGGACAAAATGATTCTCGATTCAGAGCCAAGTTGATGTCATTGCAACAGGTGTTAGTGATAATGATTCTGTAGTTGCAATAACCGATATAACATACATAAACAATAGGACGTGACACACGAAAAACAGGATTCGTATATTGTTTTTGTTAGCGTCGCTCTTGATATCCGGTTGCGCAACTTTGCTACATCCAAATCAAGACCCCTTCTATACCGACGACGGTGGTCCGCTCTATAGTCCCCGATTTCCGTTGATCAAACCTTATTATTTGCAATATACAGGAAATGAATATGGATGGCAAATGCCGATGGAGGCTAATCCGCCGAACCCGGACACAGTTGATTACATGAATGTGCAGCAAGTGGAAAAATTTGCCGTTGAAAATAGTGTAATCATGCTCTATACACGTTACAAAGAACCGAATAGGGCGAATTTTGGAGAAAAAGATTTGTATTGGTTTGTGATTGCGCCTACCAAGAATATTGAGGAAGGATTTGATAAGGAAGCTGATTTTCTAAATTACCTTCAGCTCTATAGAATACAACAACCTTCTTGGATAAATCCTGATGAAGCTATGGCACAGTTCGGAAATACAGGTTGTCTCACCTGGATACCATATTGCAAATAATTTTGTAACTCTTACAACCTGTTATTCTGTCAATAGCATAGTATTGAAC